>JAIVER010000036.1 GCA_023864145.1 Thiohalomonas sp.
CGATCATGGGAACCTTCCAGCCTTCAGAGCAAAGTAGGATGCCTTTGATTCTATCTCGTTCTTTTCCATTTCTAGAGCTGATTTTTCATGGGCTGTGAGAGTAATTTGCGTCATTGGATGATTTTGATCTTCTTCTCTATGAAAATCAAGCATTTTCATAGGTCATGGGTATATAACATGATTTATCAATATCATTATTTTACCGTCTTTGGGGGATTAAAAATATTCAGAGCCTTAAGCAAATTGAGTGCCTCATGAAGCGCATAGTCTGTTTTTTCTTTTTTTTCATCATCCTTTTGATCCAGCCCATGTTTATTTTTAGACGACTCTTTTTTAGTTTTTCCGGCAGAAGAGGATTTTGTTTTTTTATGTTGTAAATGACCTTTTAAATCCGCTTCTTTAACCTGAGAAAAAGAGCTCTTTTCCTTTTCTTCCAGGATGACATTAGCCAGTCTTATATCAGGTACAATGCCTTCAGCCTGAATTGAACGGCCAGAGGGAGTGTAATAGCGGGCTGTCGTCAGTTTAATGGCCGTCAATTTAGTCAATGGTTTAATCGTCTGCACTGATCCCTTACCAAAGGTATCTGAACCCATAATAATGGCGCGTTTGTGATCCTGTAATGCACCGGCAACAATCTCTGAGGCCGAGGCTGAGCCGCCATTGACAAGCACGACAATGGGAGCACCATTCAGTGCGTCACCACGGGTAGCAGAAAATTTTAATTCAGAATCTTTGATTCGTCCCTGAGTATAAACAATTAATCCCTTATTGAGAAAAATATCGCTAACATCAACGGAAGCATTTAATACGCCCCCTGGATTATTTCTTAAGTCCAGAATCAATCCTTTAAGTGCTTCTTTGTTATTCTCTTTGACTAATTTTTTCAGTGCTTTTTTGAGTTGTTCAGCAGTTCGGGCCTGAAAACTGGAAATTCTAAGATAAGCAAAGGCATTTTCCAGCAGACGTGACTTAACACTGATCACTTTAATAATGGCACGTTTTAAGGTGATTTTCAGCGGTCCTTCATGCCCCTCACGAATAATAGACAGTTCAATTTCAGTTCCTGCCTTACCGCGCATGAGTTTGACCGATTCATCCAGATCCATATCCTTGACGGGTTTACCATCAATACGAAAAATGAGATCACCCGGTAGAATTCCAGCACGGTGAGCAGGCGTGTCATCAATTGGAGAAATGACTTTAATCAGTCCATCTTCCATACCCACTTCGATACCCAGACCACCAAATTCTCCTGTAGTGCCTTCTTTTAAATATTTAAAGCTTTTTTCATCAAGATAGCGGGAATGCGGATCAAGGCCGGACATCATGCCTTTAATGGCATTTTTTAAGATAGTTTTATCATCTACCA
Organism: Thiohalomonas sp.; assembly: GCA_023864145.1. Lineage (GTDB taxonomy): Bacteria > Pseudomonadota > Gammaproteobacteria > GRL18 > GRL18 > GRL18. Next base: position 1,373 of record JAIVER010000036.1, read on the forward strand.
CTTCAACATAATCACTTTTAATACTGGCAAAAGCATCAGTAAATTCTTTAAGCACCTCCAGAGGCAGAGGTTCAACTGCATCAGCAGCAGGTTTTGCATTGACGGTACTAAGCGGCAAACTAAAGACAAGGCCTATTGATAAGTAAAATAGTACTGACAAATACTGTGCTTTAAACATCCATTTCTCCGAAATAAGAATTGTTTGTATTTTTAGATTAATTATTAACCATATCATGTAAAAAAATTAAAATCATCACAAGCCTTATGAGGCCAATGACTAACTCCGTTGTTTTTTGCACCAGCGTGATGGATTTGATGGCTTGCCATTATGACGAATTTCAAAATACAGCCCGACACGTTTAAGTCCACCACTAGTGCCTACTGTAGCAATTATTTCATTTTTTTCAACCCAGTCCCCAACTTCTTTCAGTAGGGTTTGATTATGACCATATAAGCTCATATAACCATCACCGTGATCGATAATAGTAATCAAACCATAACCTCTAAGCCAGTCTGAATAGGCAATTCGACCATGAGATATTGAATGAACAGGGGCACCTTCTCTGGCATTAATAATATTTCCCTGCCATTTTACCTTGCCGACACTGCGCCAGTGATCAAATAATTTTTTAACCTTACCTTTTGCCGGCCAATAAAGCGTGCCGCGCTGCTTAGAAAATGCTTTTTCTGTAGGCAAACCAGGGATGTCATCTAACGTTTTTTTTAGCTTGTTAATTAATACTGACAGGTTTTTTTTATCTTTTAAAAATTCAGCCAGTTTTTTATCTTGTGAAACAATATCTTTATTTAATTGAGCAACCAGAATATTACGCGCAGACTGTTTTTCCTGTAAAATTTGACTTTCCCGTTTAAGTTGAAACTGCTTATCTCGCAGAGTCTGACTGGTCAGTGCTATTTGCTGTTTATCTTCAATAATTCGTTGCAATAGTGTATTAACATCCTTAATCTTCTTACTTCGTGCCTCATTAAAATAATCATAATAGGTCATTATACGGCTTATCGTAGCGGGATTTTGCTGATTAAGCAGCAACTTTATATATTCCTGACGGCCAATGGCATAACTGGCTTGTAATTGACCTGATAATAACTGCTGTTGAATGATTAATTTTTGCTTGTGCTGTGAGAGCTGTTGGTTGAGTTCAGATAAACGCTTATCCAGAGTGACGGCTTGCTGCTGGGTGGTAAACAATTGACGTGCATTGTCGGCAATACTTTGTTCTGCCTGTTGAATATCTTTATCTAATTGTGATTTTTCACTTTGTTGTTCTTTCAGTTTATTTTTTAGCGCAGAAATATCTTTGCGTAATTGCTGTAATTCCTGTTGCTTTAATTGCCCTTTTAAAGATGAGGCAAAGGTATTACTGCTCGTGCTGAGGAGCAATAAAATAAATAGCATAGAGAATAGAGAAGCAAATTGTGCTATTTTGGCTAAGGTTACTATTAAACGCTTCAGAATGTTATGCGTCTTGTGTTTCAACATCTTCAGTAAGCGTCACTAAAGAGCGGCCATTCATCTCTGCTGGTACTTCAAGATCCATCAGATATAACATCGTCGGTGCAATATCAGATAAAGCTCCCGTTTCTGCCATAACAGCATCACGGCCAACATAGATAAAAGGTACGGGGTTACAGGTATGAGCCGTATGAGGCTGTCCTGTCTTCTCATCCAGCATTAATTCTGCATTACCATGATCGGCCGTGATGAGTACCTCGCCTCCGGCTTTATGAATCGCCTTAACCACATTTCTGATAAGACCGTCTAATACTTCAATTGCCTTGATAGCCCCCTTCTCGTTACCGGTATGTCCTAGCATATCAGGGTTAGCATAATTACAGATAATGACATCATACTGCTCAGATTTAATGGCTTTTATTAATTTTTTTGACAATTCAGGCGCATTCATTTCAGGTTGCAGATCATAGGTCGCGACATCAGGTGAATTGACTAAAATACGATCTTCATCTTGAAATGCTTCTTCAACTCCACCATTAAAGAAAAAAGTCACATGTGCATATTTTTCTGTTTCAGCAATACGTAATTGACGTAAACCCAGCTTGGAAATGTATTCACCAAACACATTAGTCAAACGTTCAGCAGGAAAAGCCACAGGAATATCAAACTTTGATGAGTACTCTGTTAAACTGATAAATTCTGCCAGTTTGAAGTTGCGCTCACGTTTAAATGCCTCAAAATTATCCTCAATAAAGGCGCGCGTTATCTGACGCGCACGATCAGAACGATAATTCATGAAGAACATGACATCATCGTCTTCAATTTGAACCGGTGTTTCACCTTTAGGAATAATACAGGTTGATTTTACAAATTCATCCGTTTCACCACGCTTATATGCTTGAACCAGTGCATCCAGCGCAGTTTCAGAAGTAAATTCAGACTTACCATCAGCCATCGCATCATAGGAATATTTAACCCGCTCCCAGCGATGGTCTCGATCCATTGCATAATAACGGCCGACAATTGAAGCAAAACGGCCGCCGCCCAGCTCATCAAATACTGCCTGCATGGCTTTAATTGATTCTTTAGCACTTTTTGGCAGTGTATCACGGCCGTCAAGAAAGGCATGTAAATACACTTTTTTTACGCCGCGTTCAACAGCTAATTTAACCATCGCATGAATATGACATTCATGACTATGAACGCCACCAGGAGACAGCAAACCCATAATATGCACAGCTGAATTCTTTTCCCTTGCCTTCTCAACAGCTTCTGTCAGCGTACAGTTAGTAAAAAAAGAACCCGTACGAACTGCCCTGCTGACACGAGTATATTCCTGATAAACCACCCGGCCGGAACCAATATTAAGATGTCCAACTTCTGAATTACCCATCTGATCGGTAGGCAGGCCGACTTCTGCACCTGACGTTTTGATCAATGTATGGGGACTTTTTTTCCACAATTTATCAAACACCGGGGTATCTGCTTCACTAATGGCATTGTGAGTCGGATCTTCAGAATATCCCCAGCCATCCAGAATGATGAGGGCAAGTGGTTTTGGTATTTTTGACATAAGCGGCTTAATGTTAATCCATTTTCTACAGAAGGTTTCTTGCTGAAATATAATCAGGCAAGTCATTCGTTTCTATGACTCATCTATTATTGAAATACAGTATAAAACATATGGGTAAAGCGTCTGTTTTTAAAGTCTTTTTATGAAGATAATGACTAAAAAACACTGTTTTTAGATGTATTTACGAGTATTTGTTGCTTAATATAATAAGTTATTTTAGGGGTGCTAATGAAGCAATTCTTTAAATTTTAAAATGATTTATCAAAAATACAGGAGCTTGTACACAAAAAAGCCTGCCAAATAGGAGTAATAATTCTCTGAGCAGAGCCGTTATTATAAGAAAAAATCGTCCTTTTCTAGATAAAAACCTTACATTAAGTAAAAAATTTAAAGAAATTTTAAAAAAAAGCTATTTTCTCTAAATATTACTGTATACTTCTATTGTTATATTAGTGAAACACTAGGAAAGATAAATATGGGCGACCAATTTAACCTCAGCGAAATAGATTGTTGTGATATGAATATGGATTTAATGACTCGTGATGAAGATATTGATAGAGCTTCACGTTCATTAAAAGCAATGTCTCATCCTTTACGCTTAAAGATTTTATGTACTCTGGGCGATTCAGAGATCAGTGTTCAGGACATTGTCGAAAAAGTGGGTACATCACAAAGTAATATCTCGCAGCATCTGGCGATATTAAGAGACAAAGGTATTCTTGCATCACGCAAAGATGCCAATCGCGTTTATTATCGTGTCGGTGATGCCAGAACATTACGCCTGATTGGCATGATGAGAGATGTGTTCTGCACAATTGCCTGAACTATTCAGTCCAACATTGTTGACCAGGTCTTTAATCGACATCTGACGGCAATACCCATAAATAAAATGCCGGGATAAGCAAGCTGCCGGTCCCGGCATTTTACTGTGCGCTTTTCCCTCCAGATACCCCCATATCTCGTTAATGACACGTCTTTCTTTGGAAAATATCATTTTGAGTTTTCTTATGAGTCCGTTTTTGCTATGCTACTCTTTTTTTGCAAAGCTGTTATGTGTAAAGATGACAAGTCAATAGCTACGCCTGAACTTTTTAGATGCTATGGTATATAAAAAATGGAACACTTAAACGAATTTGTTACAACTAACTGGGTCATGATCCTAATGTGGGTTTTTCTATTGGGAATGATCATTAATTCCTTTTTAAAGTCCAGCTACGATATTAGTCCTCAACAGGCTGTACAGTTAATGAGTCATGAAAACGGCAGTCTTGTTCTTGATGTACGCGAAGACAGCGAATACCAGTCGGGTCATATTAAGGACTCAATTCATATTCCAATGGGAGTACTTGCTTCACGTGTCGGTGAATTAGAAAAATATAAAAATAAAAATGTTATCCTCGCTTGCCGTTCAGGCAGCCGCTCAGGTAGAGCCTGCAGCATTTTGAAGAAACACGGCTTTGAAAAAGTACACAACCTGCGTGGCGGGCTACTGGCCTGGGAAAATGATAATTTACCAATGAAAAAAGGTTAATACATGTCTAAGACACAAGCAGATATTACAATTTATGTCACACAATATTGCCCTTATTGTGTCAGAGCTAAAGGTTTATTAAACGCCAAAGAAGTAAGCTACAACGAGATTGATCTCGCTACTCAGCCTGAATTACGTGCCGATATGATACAAAAAAGTAATGGCGTGACCTCAGTACCACAGATTTTTATTGGTGATACCCATGTGGGCGGATGTGATGATTTATTTGCCACAGAATCTGCGGGTAAACTTGATCAGTTGTTGTTTCCCTCTTAAGGAGATCAATATGAGTAATGTAGTGCATCTCGTTTGCCCTCAATGTGACGCTATCAATCGAATCCCTGCTGATAAGTTGTCGGCAGGTGGAAAGTGCGGTAAATGCCAGCAATTATTATTGCCCGGCAAACCTGTTGAACTCAATACATCACGCTTTAACAAGCATATCCAGAAAAATGATTTACCCGTTCTGGTTGATTTTTGGGCGCCCTGGTGCGGACCCTGTAAAATGATGACACCGGTGTTTAAACAAATAGCACGTCACTTTCAACATCAATTAGAATTAGTTAAGGTAAATACTGAGCAAGAACAAGCTCTGGCCGCACATTTTAATATTCGCAGTATTCCAACTATCGCGTTATTTCATCATGGTAAAGAGATTGCCCGGCAGGCTGGTGCAATGGATCAAAATAGTTTAATTCAATGGGTACAACAAAGGATAAGCTAGAATAAGAGATAAATCTCAGCTCTAGCTAAACAACATATTTAACAAAACACTTATACTACTAATAGGAACAGTCAGGATTTAATTATGGCAAACAAACAAGAAAACGCGACAAATAACGAAGAAACAGCAGAACAGCAGTTTGTAATCCAGAAAATCTACTGCAAAGACCTTTCTTTTGAAACCCCCAACTCACCAAAAATGTTTACTGAAAAGTGGGAACCAGAGTTAAAAGTTGATCTGCACACTGCTGTCAGTCCTTTGGCTGATAATGTTTTTGAAGTGGTTTTAACCGTTACTGTCACGGTAAAAGTGGGCGAAAAAACAGCGTTTCTTGCTGAAGTCGAGCAAGCAGGTGTTTTTAATGTCGCAGGCTTTGAAAAACAACAACTTGACAGCATGTTAGGCAGCTACTGTCCCAACATTTTATTCCCATATGTTCGTGAAGTAATTTCTGAATTAGTGAATAAGGGCGGCTTTCCACAGCTTATTCTACAACCTGTTAATTTTGATTCAGTTTATGCGCAACATGTACAACAACGCCAGGCCGAACAGGAAAAAGCTGATACATCTGGCTCAGATGCCGTTCATTAAGAATGAAAAAACAAAGCATAGCAGTTTTAGGTGCTGGTTCCTGGGGCACTGCACTGGCCATTTTATTAGCTAAAAATGGTCACGATGTGCTGTTATGGGGAAGAAATAAAGAAAAAATAGACGCTATGCATCATGCTGGTGAAAACACTTTTTTTCTTCCTGCTATCCCTTTCCCGGAGACGTTGAGTGTCAGCAGCAACCTGGAGCAGGCTGTTTTGCAGAGTGATGATTTATTAGTCGTGGTACCCAGCCATGCATTTCGCACCACGTTATTACAAATTAATGCCATAAAACCTGCGCTGCAAAGCATTAGTTGGGCAACCAAGGGACTTGAACCCAATACGCACCAGCTGCTTCATCAGGTTGTGGATGAAGTATTTCCTGGGTTGATAAAAAAAGCCGTTATTTCCGGCCCCACATTTGCCACTGAAGTAGCAATGGGTTTACCTACCGCCGTTACGATTGCCGCAAATGATATTACTTATGCTCAACATTTATCTGAGTTATTATGCAATAGCACATTTCGGCCCTATATCAGCCAGGATATTATTGCTCTGGAAATTGGCGGTGCAGCCAAAAATGTCATGGCCATTGCCGCCGGCATTGCCAATGGTCTGGGCTATGGTGCCAATACCCGCTCTGCATTAATCACTCGTGGTCTGCATGAAATATCCCGTTTATGCAATAAATTGGGTGGTGAAAATCAAACTATGATGGGCTTATCCGGCCTTGGCGATTTATTACTCACTTGCACCGATGATCAGTCCAGGAACCGGCGTATGGGATTAGCGATTGCTACTGGGAAGTCCATTAAGCAGGCAGAAACAGAAATTAAACAAGTTGTAGAAGGTATTCAGGCAGCTAAACAAATTTACTCTCTGGCTAAAGAACTTAATATTGAAATGCCGATTGTCGAGCAGGTATATCAAGTATTGCACCAGGGGCTCGCACCTCAAAAAGCAGTACAAAATCTCTTAACACGGGAATATAAAACAGAATGAAGCTCCTTTCTGACTTAACTCCCTGTTATCATCAATGACTGATTTTTCCTGATGAATAATAATCAGCACATTGGTATTTTTGACTCTGGTCTTGGCGGCCTCTCAGTACTGCAGCACGTCCACCAATTATTACCCCGTGAGCACATTCTTTATATTGCTGATAGCGGCTATGCTCCCTATGGCTGTCAGGATAATTCCTTTATCGAACAGCGTTCCAGAGTCATTACTGAACATCTTATCGCACAAGGTGCCAAGGCAATTGTTATTGCTTGTAATACCGCAACCGCATCCATTATTGAATCATTTCGTCAAGAGTACGGTATCCCCTTTATTGGTGTTGAGCCGGGTATAAAGCCCGCCATAATCATGACCAAAAATGGTCATATTGGTATTATGGCCACCACTGGTACGTTAGCCAGCACACGCTATGCTGAGTTAAGTCAACGCTTTGGTAATAGTGTTAACTTACATAATCAAGCCTGCCCGGGATTAGTGGAGCAAATTGAAGCAGGTCTGCTAGATGATCCATCTACTATGCGATTATTAACAATTTATCTCAATGCATTAGCCCTCAATCAGGTCGATACAATTGTCCTTGGCTGTACTCATTATTCTTTTTTGAGTACACAAATAAGACAAGTGGCAGGGGATACCACTTGTCTTATCGACAGCAGTTATGCCATAGCTGAACAATTAGCGCGTGTGCTTGAGCAGGAAAATCTAAGAAATATCACGATGACTGGTTCAATTCACTACTTTAGCACTGGTTCTATTAACAAGACAAAATCATCTATTAACAGTCTTCTTGGATATGATGTAACCGTTAATCCTTTATAAAAACTCCCCATTAGATTTTACCACCTTTAAGAGCACTCCGTAAAATGCCAGTTCCTCCAGAAATTAAGCAAATATTACCACTATGTTTCACATCGCTCTCTATGAACCCCGAATTGCTTCAAATACCGGCAATATTATCCGTTTGGCTGCTAACAATGGTTGTGCCCTGCATTTGATTGAACCGCTTGGTTTTGACTTTGAAGAAAAAAAGCTCCGACGAGAGCCGGACTGGATTATTATGATTTGGCTAATGTAACCCGACATGCAGACTATACCCATGACCTATGAAAATGCTTGATTTTCATAGAGAAAAAGATCAAAATTATCCAATGACGCAAATTACTTTCACAGCCCATGAA
>JAIVER010000037.1 GCA_023864145.1 Thiohalomonas sp.
TTTACCGAGCATTGGAGAATCATTAGATTCTCGAATTAATGATAATTTCCAAGTGTTCGATCCTGCATTTTCAAGTTGATTGGGTATATACTGTTTAAAATCAAATATAAACTATTGTTAAGGTCTAAGGATTTAAAATGTTAAAACAAGGTGTTAAATACAAACAGCAGAAAGGTTTTACTTTTGTTGGCTGGATTGTGGTACTTGCTATCTTTCTCTTCTTTGCTTATCTTGCCATGGTTGTCACGCCAGCGGTGATAGGTGATTATACGACTGATAGAATATTGGAATCTCTTAAACAAGAGCCTGGAATAACACAAAAATCTAAAAAATATATCTGGAGACTGATTGAAAATCGAATGATAATTAACCAGGTCAGAAATTTAACTAAAGATGACTTTGAGATTCTCAAAGAAGGCGACATATTAACTGTTTATCTGCAATACGATGATAAAATTCATTTTATGGGTAATGTGTATATTGTGATTGAACGCAATAAATCTGTAGAACTGCTTCGTAATTGAACACTAACCTTAAAAATCTTAGCAACAAACTGGGTTACACATTTCGAGATTTAAAGTTGTTAGAACTGGCACTAAGCCATCGCAGTATCGGTAAAAAAAATAACGAGCGTCTGGAATTTCTGGGCGACTCTGTTATTGGTTATGTGATGGCTGAAGAACTTTATCAGCGTTTTAACGATGAAAATGAAGGTAATTTGACTCGCTATCGTTCATTATTGGTAAAAGGTGATACGCTTGCCAGTATTGCTCGGCAATTTGATGTCGGGCAATATCTTAAACTGGGTGGAGGTGAATTAAAAACTGCTGGTTTTCGTCGTGCATCTATTTTGGCTGATGCAATGGAAGCAATCATTGGTGCCATTACATTAGATTCTGATATTGAACAAGCCAGAGCCTGTATCTTGTCCTGGTATCAAGAGCGCCTGAATAATATCAAGTCGCTTGATCTCAAAGATCCCAAAACCCGTTTACAAGAATATCTTCAATCCCAAAAATTTGACTTGCCGCAATATAAAGTGATTTCAGTTAATGGTAAAGAGCATGCTCAAATTTTTCAGGTTGGCTGTTACGTCAAAGAACTCAGTCTTACTATTACCTCTGAAGGTAATAATCGACGAGCAGCTGAGCAGAAAAGCGCTGAGCTTATGCTTGAACAGATTGAAATTAATAAATAATTAAATTTTTACTAATCACTTAATTTAACTCCTGAATTTAAAAGAACTTAACCTGAAATTATTAAATATGACAATAGCTGACTTTCTTGATAACTATCGAAGTGGTTATGTAGCCATTATTGGCCGTCCCAATGTGGGTAAATCAACCTTATTGAATTATATACTGGGCTTTCATTTAAGCATTACGTCTAAAAAACCTCAAACTACCCGGCATCGTTTGCTGGGTATAAAAACCACAAAGACAGCTCAGGCAGTTTATATTGATACTCCAGGTCTTCATCAAAAGCATAAGGGGGCAATTCATCGTTATATGAATAAAGAGGCTATGACCACTTTGCAGGATGTTGATGTGATTGTCTTTGTCGTTGATGGTATTAAATTAACAGAAGAAGATGAGTATGCTATCGAATTATTAGAAAAATGTGATCAACCTATAATTCTGGCAGTTAATAAAATTGATAAAATTAGTAACAAGAAACTACTATTACCCTTTATTGAGAAGCTCAGTCAACGCCTGGCTTTCGCTCATATTCTACCTGTTTCTGCTTCTAAGGGGAGTAATGTTGCTGAACTTGAACAGCATATTGAAGAGCATTTACATTGTTCACCTGCGTATTTCCCCGAAGAACAAATTACCGACAAAACGGATCGCTTTCTTGCTTCAGAATTAATTCGTGAAAAGCTTATGCGTTTATTAGGTCAGGAATTACCTTATGCGGTTGCCGTTGAAGTGGAAGCATTTGAAGAAGAAGCATCCATAATAAAAATTTCTGGTATTATCTGGGTTGAGCGCAGTAATCAGAAAAGCATTATTATTGGTAATAAAGGGCAGCAGCTTAAAGAAATCGGTAAGCAGGCCCGCATATCAATGGAACGCCTGTATGACAAAAAAGTATTTTTAAAACTCTGGGTCAAAGTTAAAGATGGCTGGTCAGATGATGAACGGGCACTAAGGAGCCTGGGTTACTTTGATTTTTCTGATAATGATAAACAATAGAATTAATCTGGACAATAAATCAGCAGTTGTACTTCATTATTATAATTATAGGAATACCAGCCTTATTGTTAACTTTTTTGTCAGCGATTTTGGCAAGGTCACTGCGATTGCCAGGGGTGTTAAAGGAAAAAAACAAAGCAAAATCAATTTGCTTTATTGCAGCCTTTTCAACAACTTAATATTTCTCTAACGGGCAGGCAGGAACTGCTTATCCTGAAAAATATTGAATCGACATCAATTAACTGGAAATTATCCGGCAAATTATTGTATTGTGCCTATTACCTCAATGAGTTGTTATTACGATTATTACCCTCACACTAAGATTGTCAGCAGATCTTTAGCCTTTATGACAATATCTTAACTCTACTTTCCCATGACGCCGCTGAGTTATCAGATACTGAGAGGTGGCAACAGCCGGCAATTAATTATGAGATCCCTTTAAGAATATTTGAATTAAAGTTATTAGAATTTTTGGGTTATGGTCTTAATCTGAGTCATGAAATAGAGACAGGCTTGCTGATTGAAGCTGATAAACAATACTACTACGTCATCGATGCAGGTCCTTGTTATATCAAACCACTTGATAACAACTATTGTCCTGTTAGTGGTTGTACACTGATAGATTTGAATAATCTCCAGTTTAGTGACCGTAAAACCTTGCATGAAAGCAAACAACTATTAAAATGGGCGCTTGCCGGGCATTTAGGTGATAAACCTTTAAAAAGTCGGGAAATGTTTAAGCAGCTCTATTGTTTATAATCATAGACTTTTTTAGAAAAACTGTAACTACTCAGTGTGTATTTCTTAATAACAGGTGTTAAGCCTATGCTCACTTATTTTACTGACTTTGAAAACTCGCTGGAGCTCAGACAATCAAAGCCAGTAAAATAAGCAACCACAGGCTTTTTTCATACGATACATTGAATAGTTACGAAAAACTAATCTTAATTGTCATATAAAGAGGATAAAATATTGAGTAATACATCACCCATTCTTCTGGGAGTTAATATTGATCATATTGCCACATTAAGACAGGCCAGAGGTACTCGGTATCCTGATCCTGTTAAGGCGGCTATGGATGTTGAACTTGCCGGAGCGGATAGTATCACCTTACATTTAAGAGAAGATCGTCGTCATATTCAAGAGCGGGATGTTTATCTTATCAATGATGTTCTGCAAAGCAGAATGAATCTGGAAATGGCGGTAACGGATGCAATGCTCAGTATTGCTGAAAAAGTAAAACCATCCGATTGTTGTCTGGTACCTGAAAAACGAGAAGAATTGACGACAGAAGGCGGTCTGGATGTCGCCTCACAAATTGAAAAAATGACTGATGCCTCTCTGCAATTAAAAGAAGCTGATGTGCGAGCGTCATTGTTTATTGATGCCGATAAAAAACAAATTGATGCTGCAGTTCAGGTGAATGCCCCTGTTATTGAAATTCATACTGGCCATTATGCTGATTATAATGGTATTGCTCAGAAAAATGAGTTTGCACGGATCAAAGAGGGAATACTGTATGCGAAATCTTTAGGCTTGCAGGTTAATGCAGGTCATGGCTTACATTATCATAATGTTCAAAAAATTGCTGCACTGACGGATATTGAAGAGCTTAATATCGGCCATGCTATTATTGCTCAAGCCCTTTTTACAGGCTTAGCTAACGCAGTAAAAGAAATGAAAGCGTTAATGATAGAAGCTAGAAAATAGTCTTTTTTCATACAGCCACAAAAATATACTTAATGATACTTTATGCAAGCAACTAATTTACAAGAAAAATTTGAAAAACTGCGCAGTAATAAATTGTTTGAACTTTTTATTATTTCAATTATTATCTTTTCGGCATTAGTTATTGGAGCTAAAACCTATGATATCTCTTCGTCAACACTCTGGTTGGTGCGATTATTAGACTGGTTTATTACTTTTTTCTTTCTGACAGAGATCATTATTCGTTTTTTAGGTGAAAAACACAAAAATGAATTTTTTAAAAAGGGTTGGAATATTTTCGATACTCTGATTGTTGTCACCAGTCTTATACCTGTTGAAGATAGTGAATTAGCTATTATTGGCCGCTTGATTCGAATTTTTCGTGTTCTGCGAATGGTTTCAATTATTCCTGAACTAAAAATGTTATTAAACTCATTTCTGATTGCATTACCACAATTAGGTTATATTGTGGCTTTAATGTTTATCATATTTTATATTTATGCTGCAATTGGCAGTACTTTTTTTGCCGGCATCAATCCGGAGCTTTGGGGTGATATTGCTATTTCAATGCTCACCTTATTTCGAGTTATGACGTTTGAAGACTGGACAGACGTTATGTATGAAACAATGACTGTTTATCCATTAAGCTGGCTTTATTACCTTAGCTTTATCTTTTTTACTGCTTTTGCTTTTCTCAATATGGTCATTGGCGTTGTTGTGAATGTACTTAATGAAGAGCATGAACGAATAAGAAAAGAAGAAGAGCTTGATAATAAACAGGTTACTTTGGAAATCTTAGATAATAAGATTGATGAATTAAAGAAATTAATCATGCAAGAACGTTCCTGATACATTAATAAATATAATTTTATTCCTTATTGTAAATTATAGAAAGTTGATCTATCATTATGATATATCAGAATTTTAATTTAATTTTTAATGTGCCTTATTTAATAAAAGTTGTTAATCATTCTTATTAAACAAGAGCAAGAAGCAGTACACATTTTGACAAAATGAGTACTGCTAGTTTTTATATTGAGAATATCTTCACGAAATTAGTTTGCTTGAAGCTTTAAAATTGATTTGTAAGGATTTTTTGTACAGGGATGCTCTTCTTTATACTTTTTTTTCATAAAAATAGGGGTTGATGAAATGATGACTTTATTTCTTCTAGCCTGTGTATTTCTTGTTCTTATTACTGTTCCAGTTTAAAGATATACTTTACTAAAAGTAATTTTATTTTAAAGCAATATTTATTTCTCTGGTTTGGTGTATGATATAAGTTTAACTTTAAGCTTAATTCAAATGAATTTGCCGGATTATCTGATGTACGGATAAATATAGCACCTATGGTAATGTATAACTTACTATTTAAAAAAATTATTGTATTATTGATAATTCTTAGCCTATTGTCCTTAATTACCTGGAATGGATTTAATTTATATAAAATGCTCACTGATAAGCCTGAGGCACTTCAGCACGCTTCGGTTATGGCTTTAAAATCGCAGTCAAAAAAAATACCTTCTCCTAACACCATTTCTCAATGGCATCTTATGGGCGCACAAAATACCCAGACGCTTAAAGCGCCTAAAACGACATTGCATTTAAAATTAATTGGTATTATTAGTTCTGCTGCTGATGGTCAGGCCAGGGCTATTATTGAGGTATCAGCGCAAAAGCATCAACACTTCAAAGTGGGTGATGATATTAAACAGAATGTAGAAATCAAAGGCATTAAGGCTGATCATATTGTCATCAATCACAACTCTCGGGAAGAAATTGTGCCATTAAAATCTCTAAAACCTAAAACTCCTATTATTAAAAAAGTAGTTAATAAATGATTATTTTAAAACACTTAGGTTTATTAAAGAAAATCCATCAGTATTATCAGATGTTCTTGATTGCTGTAGTATTAATTTTATCGGACAATGTTTATGCCGCGGGCTCCTATGTGTTTAATATGCAGGATGTGCAAATCAGGACAATGATTTCAACGGTTTCAGAAGTAACGGGGAAAAACTTTATTATTGACCCGAATGTAAAGGGTAAGGTCACTGTCATTTCCAATAAAGGGATGTCTGCTGATGAAGTTTACCAGATATTTCTGTCACTTCTTGATGTTCATGGCTACTCCGTTGTACCGACCATTGAAACTAATACCTTTAAAGTGGTTAAAGGTATCACGGCTAAGTCTAAAGCAGTACCCAATGATTTAAATAACATCTTTAAAGGTGACCAGCTGGTTACCCGGGTGTTAAAGATTAAGCATACTCAAGCGATGAAAATGGTTAAGGTGTTAAGACCTCTGGTGCCACAACATGCCTATCTGGCAGGTTATGCTGGTAGTAATATGATTGTTATTTCTGATTCAGCCAATAATATTAATCGTCTTGTTGAGCTGGTAGAACGTCTTGATACACCGGGTGAGAGCAATATTGAAATGGTTCATTTGAAAAATGCCTCAGCTAAAGATCTAGCGCAAACACTCTCCTCGTTGAACCGTAGTAAAAAAACACTATCTCAGGTGGTGGTTGCCGATATTCGCAGTAACAGCTTACTTATCGGCGGAGATGCGACTTCCAGAATGAATCTTAAGGCATTGATACTTAAGCTTGATTCTGAAATCAATAGGATGAGGAATGTTAATGTCATTTATCTTAGTTATGCTAAAGCAGCAGATATTGCTTCAATACTCACCGAAATAGTCAAAGTATCGGCAAAAAATAAAGAAAAAGCAGCTGGTCATACTGATATTGTTATCAGTCCGGATGAAAACTCTAATTCATTAGTTATCAAATCATCTTATGCTAAATTTATTGAAATTAAAGATGTTGTCAATAAATTAGATATTCCCAGAGCTCAGGTACATATTGAAGCAATACTGGCCGAGGTGTCTTATACACTAGAAAAAGAACTGGGTGTTAAATGGAATACCACTGTCAGTGGTTCGGGTCTCGTTCCTGAGGTTGGAAAGGGCTTACCACTTACGGATATTTTTTCTCTATCTTATCTTAATGCTGCTGGTGACATTAAGGCTGTGCTGAATATATTACAAAGTGATACAGATAGTAATATTCTGTCGACACCATCCCTGTTAACACTGGATAATCAGGAAGCATCCATTATTGTTGGTGAGAATGTGCCCTTTATAACAGGCAATCAACAAACTGAAAGCGGCAATCCTTTTCAGACTATTGAACGTAAAGATGTCGGCTTAACCTTAAAAGTGACTCCCAGGCTCAATAAAGGTAGTACTATCATTATGAAGATATATCAGGAAGTGTCTAATGTTTTGCCTAAAGCAACAGATATTGAAGCTGTTGATTTGATCACTAAAAAACGTGCCATTGAAACAACCGTCATGGTAGAAGACAAAGGCATGGTTGTTTTAGGCGGTTTAATTCAGGATGATTTAACCAAAATTGTTAATAAAGTCCCCATTCTTGGTGATATACCTCTTCTTGGTGAATTATTTAAGTCATCAAAAGTGGATACACGCAAGGCAAATTTGATGGTTTTTATTAAACCAACCATACTTAATAATCCTGTTCTTGCTAATGAAATGGGCATGAAAAAATACCAGTTTGTTCGTAATAAACAGCAGATTATGAAAAATAATGGTATACGTCTTCTTGATCCTGAAGATATTCCGCTATTGCCAAAATATAACAATCTCAATACTAATCGTAATCTCAATACTAATCGTAATCTCAATACTAATCGTAATCTCAATACTAATCGTGTTGTTTTACCAAACCCATTTGCTTCACAGTAGCAGATTTTTATATGGAAAAAATATTAAAAGAAACTCAACAATCAGATCCAGTCTCAACAGAATTATCCTCTCTTGAAGATCATGATGGTGATGCGCTAACGCCATCAGTTATCGAGGACTCTATCGTAGTTGAGGTCGCAACTGAAGACGATGTAAGTTCAATACCTTTTACTATACCTTTTGTCTTTGCCAAGCATCAGGGAGTTATCGTAAAAACCAAGTTTTCTAGAACGGGTAAAAAAAAGACATTTATTTATTGTAGTGATAATGTCAGCTCTCTTAGTATTGCAGAACTAACTCGTGTTTCATCCAGCCCATTATTTTTTGAATTTATTGATAAAACTCAATTTGAAAAACTATTGCGTACTACTTATGAACAGGGTAGTAATCAAAGTATAGAAAATATTGATTTAGGCGATAACGTTGACTTATTGAGTGTTGCTCAGCAGTTGGCTGAACCTGAAGATTTGCTGGAAAGTGAAGATGATGCACCAATTATTCGCTTGATTAATGCTATTCTTGCTGAAGCTATTAAAGAAAATGCCTCAGATATTCATATTGAACCTTTTGAACAACGTCTTGTTGTTCGTTTACGGGTTGATGGCGTTTTGCGCGAAGTTATTCAGCCGCCCAGAGAACTCGGCAGTCTATTGGTCTCAAGAATAAAGGTGATGGCGCAATTGGATATCACCGAAAAAAGAATTCCTCAGGATGGGCGTATATCACTTAAACTGGCGGGTAAAGGCATTGATGTACGTGTTTCAACATTGCCTACGGGCGGTGGTGAGCGGGTGGTTCTTCGTTTGCTTGATAATCAGGCGGGACGGTTAAGTGTTGAAAACATGGGGATGGACAAAAAAACACAGGCATTAATTAGAGAACTTATTCTCAGCCCTCATGGTATTATTTTAGTGACAGGACCAACGGGGTCGGGTAAAACAACGACCTTATATGCTATTTTAACAAAGCTAAATGATACTAAGCGGAATCTTATTACGGTTGAAGACCCAATAGAATATTATCTTGAAGGTGTTGGTCAGACACAGGTTAATACTAAAGTAGATATGACCTTTTCCCGAGGTTTAAGAGCAATTTTACGTCAGGATCCCGATGTGGTTATGGTGGGTGAAATACGTGATAGTGAAACAGCTAATATTGCTATTCAGGCTAGCTTGACTGGACATATGGTGCTTTCAACCCTGCATACCAATACTGCTGTAGGTTCCATTACTCGTTTACGGGATATGGGTGTAGAACCCTTTTTATTATCATCCAGTTTAGTTGCTGTTATCGCCCAAAGATTAGTTCGAGTCCTGTGTCCTGTCTGTCGGGAGTCTTATGAACCCACTAAAATAGAAAAACAAAAACTGGGTATTAATGTTAATGATACCGTTAAATTTTATCGCCCCATTGGCTGTCCTGTCTGTAATCATCATGGTTACAAGGGGAGAGCTGGTGTTTATGAATTGCTTATTGTTGATAATGAAATGCGAACTTTAATTCATGATGATGCTTCAGAAAAGGCAATTGAGCTGCAAGCAAGAAAAAAGACTCCGTCTATTCAAATCGATGGTGTAAGATTAGTTCTTAACGGAACCACCACCACTGATGAAATTTTTCGTGTTATCAGAGATACAGATTAATATGATTGTCGTTATA
>JAIVER010000038.1 GCA_023864145.1 Thiohalomonas sp.
GAGTTTTTTGATGAAATTTTACAGAGCATTGGAAAATCATTAGATTCTCGAATTAATGATAATTTCCAAGTGTTCGATCCTGCATTTTCAACTTGATTGGGTATAGACGTGCTTGAGACTTCCAAAAAAGCGTTCAACTACGGCATTATCCCAACAAGCTCCAACATCACCCATACTTGCTCGGATCCCATAATCACTCAGTAGATAAGAGAATAGAAATTGGTTATTAATCGTTTTTAAACCCAATATATTTAAAAAACGATGAATAGTATTATTAACTAAGTCTTGCATAATTTATCCTTAAATAATTAGTTATAGTTTCTTGAAAAAGGTTTCGTTATCCTATAAATCGTTAACTATAGATATAACTTTAATATTTGTATTATATTAATTATTTCAGTGGCTTATCTTACATTGGTTAATTGAAATAACATCTCACAATATCCCTATGTAATTAAGGGTTAATACTATTCAAATAATGGGCTATTACTAACCTCATGATGTATTGATGTGTGAAATTTGTGTATGGTGCTGTTATATTATCATTAATATTTACAATTTATTTGAATCTATATTAGTAATTTCTAAAAGATGGTTTCTGCTAATGAAGAGCCTGTACAACATAAATTCTGACAGTATGCAATCACCACATTGCAGACGGATCAACTACCTGCCTGTGATCAATCTAGCGATTAATTTTTACAGTTCAATGGTGATTTATTCGATTTTTTGAATGGCCGCTTTTTGCTCTGATGATACTCAGAATAAAATCCGTCAATTAGTGCTAAGTACGGTGGGTTCAACTGATCGATGCAACACTTTATAACCTCTAAGGCTGTATCAAAATCAATTCATTAATTTATCGGATTGAATATAAGCTAGTACACATTACGATCTAAAATGGGAGTCCTCATTAATTTACTATCGACCTTTGTACCAGGTATCACATTCACTTTTTTGTCTGAGTTTACGTTTCATATTCCACAATAAGTGAATATTTTGAAAAGCCATTCCTATGACACCAAATGGTCCGCAGCGACGACTTGACGTTATAATTCGATGTGCTTTATCATATTTGATTATTTTCCAGGATTTATTGATTTTTTCACCCCCCTTTTTTAAGCGTTTAGCCAGGGCAAATTCTTCACCCGCATATAAGTCTTCATCAAAACCACCAATATGAAGAAAAGCATTATGATCACAATAGAGAAAAGGACCAACAGTGATGTTTTTTAATGCCAGAAGATAATTGACGCCATATTTGAAAATAAAAAAAGCCGGACCTTTGGAATCAGGCTCTACCCAGGCTCCCCCTCCTATTACTTCACCACTACTGAGATTGTCTGATACTTTATCTAAAATATCTCCTTCTAACAGGGTGTCGGCATCTACAAAAACCAGATAATCTCCCGTTGCTTGTTCAGCACCCGCATTTCTTGCACGGGAAATTTGATTTTTGGGTTCAAAAATCACCTTAGCTCCCATCGCGGCAGCAATTTCACCGGTATTATCTTTTGAATTATTGTCAACCAGTATTATTTCAACATGGCCTGCATATTCTGATGCACATGAAAATACAGACTTCAAAGTTTTCTCAATATACTCTGCTTCATTATAAGCAGGGATAACCACCGAAATTGCTGGTTTTGTCAGTTGTTTTTCCATATGAGTCAACTTTTATTTTTTTTTCTCTTAGTGTAGGTTACTTACCATAAATAAATCGGGCCCTGTTCTCAAAAGCTGAAAGAATAATTTGCGCCATTTGTAATAATGCCACATCAAAAACAGGTCTGAGAAATAATGAAGCAGCCACGCAATTAAGGCTAAATTCAATGGCAGATTGATTATTATTATTAGGAGTAAATAACCAGTTCATATTAAATGTTTGAAATAAGGGGTCTGATGACTGGATATGAATACGCTTAAATGGATATAAGTGAGTTTTAGTAGAAAAACGCTTTTTTACAGGTCCGAGTTGAATTGTTTGAAAAGTAGAATAACAATAGTGTTCACTCGTTGTCTGGGGAAGTTTAGACACATGAACCTCTTGCCACAGTGGTAAGAATTCCGGATAACGCTCTACATCAGCGATAATATCAAATAGCTGTTGATCTGAGTAAATTAATTTTCGTTTTTCTTTATGCATAGCCATTACACTACATTAGCCTGCCCTACAGAACTGGGAGTGCCTGTCAAAAAAAGCCACGCACTGTATGATGAATGTTATACTAATATAAGGGCCCTGCAAATAATAAATTTTCCAGGGCCTGAATTTCTATTTATGTGATTTTGTCATTAACTTATACATTTTATAATTAATGACTGCAAAACGATAAAGCTGCCAAATAATTGAAGTACGAGCATATTTTGTGAACCCCGTAGGTACAGGGGGATAATAATGCTGCTGATACGGTTCTTTATTTTTACCCATTAATATTCTCCTTCTCTAAAATCTAAGCTGAAATCAGTCTGGTATCATTGTCCAGCCGGGCTTCAATTGAGCTTGATACAAAAACATGTGATGTAAAAAATATTTTACCCAATGTCCGGCCAGGCCAATTTCACCACTGGTCAGGGTCATATCACGTCCATAGACCGGATAACGCTCATAATCAGGTACCACAGGAAAAACAGTCATGGATGCCGCTGTACCTTTAAAAATATGCATTCCTGTAGAAGCAACACAAGCTGCTCCCATTTCTGCCATTGAAGCCGTATGAGTAGGACTATCTGCACCATTAAGCATATCACGAATACTCAATGCAATCGCCTTACCAATATTTGATGAAGGCATGCCTGTTCTTGGTGGTGTAGGGTTAATCGGTGTACCATTAGGACTTTGCATTGGCTTACTGATCAAATGCGGCGGTGCAAAGGCAATACCCGCTGCAAAGATATTATTATACAGTGGTGTCTGATAAGTCTTAGGCCAGTCCGCCGCACTCCATTCATCATAAGGACGTGCAGTATAATCACCATCTACTTTCATCAAAGCATTAGGTGCAAACATAGTATCGGTAATGTCCTCAGCTTGTTTATTATATGACTTAAGACCCACCCCGGCAAAGGGAGGGATCAGCATTGAGAAATCAAACTCAAGTTCGTTAATTTCACCATCCAGAGTCTCATAATGAATCTTGCCTTTTTCTATTTTTGACACATGTGCTCGGGTGATCCATTTAATACCCCGTTCAACCATTAGTGATTCAGCAAAGACCTTACCATTAGTGATATAACCACCTCGCTTAATATGAACGCCGCCCATACCAAAATCACCCAGCTCATATTCATTACTTATCCAGATAAGATTGGCCTTATCACGTACACCCTCTTCACGCAGGATATGTTCCACATTATAGATGTATTCAAAAGCAGCACCCTGACAGGTACACATACCATGACCAGTACCAATAACAATATTTTTTGTCTTGCCTGCTTTCATCTCTGCAATTTCTTTTTGCAGCCATTCATTAGCTTCGACCGCATGTTGAGCTGTACATACTGATGCGGTAAAGCCGTCAGGACCTAAACCTTCAGTTGCAGCAAAATTAAGCTTTGGACCAGTTGCATTAATAAGATAGTCATATTCAACCGTTCCGGCCTCCCCCATATTGTCCGGGCTAGTATATTCAATATCCACATAGGGTGTATCACTTACTTCACCACCTTCAGGATGAATGGCAACCGCCTTAGCCTGACAATATTCAACACCGAGTTTTTTATAGACAGGCGCCAATTCAAAGGTCACTTGATCAGGTGTCATTTCACCCACACCCACCCATATATTAGAGGGTATCCAGTTCCATTTACTATTGGGTGTAACGACAATGATCTTATGCTCTTTTTTTAATACGCGACCAAGATGTCTGGCAGCTGTATGACCGGCTGCACCGCCTCCTAGAATGACTATTCTAGCCATGTTTACCTCCTAAGCATGTTTTTTCTCTAATAATGTCTATTCTATTTGTTATGCAGACTAGAGAAGTTTATTGAGTATCTGCAATTTATCATTACAGACAGTGTTTATTTATACTAACGTGTCATAATAACTTTTTGATATAAACCACCAAAGAGAGTTTCTTTGGTCATTTTTTTAGGTCTTAATCCTGCTGGAACCCAGTCAATGATCTCTTTATTCCAAACTCCCATCGCAAAAGGTTCAAGAATTGTAAGAATTGGAACCATGATATAACGAAAGGGATTGGCCGGATGCGGCTTATGGTAATCAAGAAATACCACCTTGCCACCGGGCTTAACAACGCGCATAGCTTCTGCAACAGTTTTTGCACGAACCGTTTCAGGCTGTTCATGTAATAGAAAAAAAACAATCACATTATCAAACTGCTCATCTTCAAAATGTAAAGCTGTTGAATCCTGTTGATGAATATGAATATTGTCCTGCCCAGGAAGTTTACGTTGTACATTTTCAAGTTGGACAGGGGCAATATCAACAATATGCAGTTCACTGTCACTTTTCAATCGATTTGAAACTTGTTGAGAGAAATCACCATAGACACAGGCCACCTGAAGATTATTACCTTCTATGGTTTCACCTAATTCATCCAGTGCAGCATCTCGTAAGCGAGCAAAATTTCCCCAAAGTATTAAGTTAACCAGCCACTGCCTTTCAAATATCTGCACAGAGGTTGGATGAAGATAAGCCCACCAGTATGTGTCTTGAAGATATTCCGGCACTTTTATTTCATCAGATGTTTTACATTGATCAAACACCTTATAATCTGAAGCTATTTGTACAGTATTATTATCCTGCATAATCATACTCTCATTCAGTTAAGCGTTAAATTTGAATCCAGATAAAAAACAATTATTTTATCCGGATTCTGTGCTGTTTATTCAGCTCTTGCACCCGTATTACCAACACCAGTTAATATATTTTTATGTTTACCAATACGTCCTAATTCAACCTCAATAGCCACCTTGGTTAAGATAGTAAAAACAAAGGCACCTAAAGCATAGATTCCAACAGAAACACCAATTTCCATAAGAGTGGGTGAATACTCAAAAATTTCACCCAGAGGCGTGGGGATAAAACCAGTCACAACCAGCCCCATCCCTTTTTCTATCCAGATACCGACAAAACCCAGGACACAGGCAATATTAAGTGTCACCATATTTTCTCTGGTTTTATGAATCATTAGTAATGTCAGAGCCACCAGATTGAGACCAACTGCTGTCCATATCCAGGATTTAAGACCATCAAAACCATCCAAACCTAAAAACAAATAATGCATTGATGCGGCATGCGCTCCTTCAAAATAAAAATCCGTAAATAATTCAGCGGCAACAAAGTACAAACTTATCTGCAATGCGATAGCCATAATAATAGCCAGCATTTTTATAACGCTCTGACTGACAGGATAGTCAGTATAGCGTCGCACCAGTTGCAGAATAATAATCATCAAAGCAGGTCCGGCAGTAAACGCAGATGAGATAAAACGAGGCGCCATTAATGCCGTATGCCAGAATGGACGTGCTACGTTAGATGACAATAACCAGGCAGTCACAGTATGAATTGATATAGCCCAGAAGCAGGTGATCACAATCCAGATGAAGTACTTCCTGACAGGAGTTTCTTTACCCTGGTAATGCTTAAACAGGATATACATCGGGATAAAGAGATTCAGAAACAAATAGACATTCAGTACCACAATATCCCAGGCAAGCATTGAATTAGGCCAGTTAAACTTACCTAATCCGGGCATTACATGCCAGGCTCTATCCAGACGACCAATATCAACAGCCACAAATCCCATAGCAACAATTACCGCAGACAATGCCATTGCTTCACCAATGACAACGACTGTTTTTACATCTTTACGATGAAAAATATAAGCAGGAACCGTCAACAGTACACCGGCTGCGGCTATACCAACAAAAAAGGCAAAGTTAGCAATGTAGAACCCCCATGAAACCTGATCACTGAGTCCGGTAATAACCATGCCTTCGGTCCATTGATGGGAATAACTCCATGCTGTAATGCCGATCAAAACCAAGAGGAAAGACATCCACATATAATACAGAGGGCCTCCTTTTAATGCGGTCTTCATGGCGTCCATTAGAAAAGCGCAAAATACCTTCATGTTCTCGCCCTCGCT
Organism: Thiohalomonas sp.; assembly: GCA_023864145.1. Lineage (GTDB taxonomy): Bacteria > Pseudomonadota > Gammaproteobacteria > GRL18 > GRL18 > GRL18. Next base: position 6,117 of record JAIVER010000038.1, read on the forward strand.
TCATCAGTGTAATACCAGAATTTTGGTTCTGTTCCCAGCTCTTCTTTAAGACGAAAAACGGTTTTGTTTTCCAGGATCCAGCGAATTTCACTGTCCGGATCCAGTAAGTTGCCAAAGACTCTAGCTCCAGTTGGACAGGCTTCCATACAGGCAGGCTGACGTCCTTTACGAGTTCGCTGAGTACAAAAATGGCATTTTTCAACCACCCCTTTCATGCGTGGCCGATTACCCAGATAGTTCGTATTTGGATTGATGTCTTCGGCTGCAATTTGCGGTTCCGTCCAGTTAAAGTGACGTGCCCAATATGGGCATGCTGACATACACATACGACAACCGATACACCAGTTGTAATCAATAACGATAATACCGTCGGTATCTATCCACGTGGCCTCAACAGGACAAGCCTTAACACAGGGTGCGTTGTCACATTGCTGACATTGAACTGGCATATAATATTTACCTGCTACAGGCACTGTCGCGGGATCATAATAGTGATCCGAATGTTCCAGATTTGAATCTCCCTCATCCATTTCCAACACACGTATGTACTGAACCTGGGAATCACGACCCTGATTATTTTCTTGTATGCATCCTTCAACACATTCACGATAACCACGACATTTGGAAATATTCAAAGCGTAACCAAAGTAGGTATCCGGCATGGGTTTGGTATCTTCACAAGTAATATCAACACCAAACTTGCGCTTTGCCTTGCGTTTAATTCTTTCCAGTGCATCATTCATTTCTTCATCAGACATTCGGGTATAATGATCCTGAAAGAAATCACCCATGGCATCAGAAAAAGTGGCACCTCCCCAGGAGGGTTTATTGGGTTCCTTAACCATGTCAACCGCTGCTGAAACACCAGTTACGGCAGCAGCACCTGTTGCCCCCAGCATGCCTAATTTTTTAAAAAAATGTCGCTTAGCCAGATCAGGCAGATTCTGATCATCTATCGAGTTATCATCTTTATGCTGTTGATCAGTCATGTTTTATCTCCTTTTCTGCCTTAGACATATGACGCTCCCATATTTTGAGACTTTTATGTTTATCTTTAGGTTTCATACGATTAAGACCTGCACGAACGGGTGGTATAGGTTGCGGCTTCCTTTGCATAAAAGGAGGATTATGGGGATTATGACACTGGGTACAGTTATATCTGATTATTTCACCCTTCCAGTAATAAGCACGCTTACCATGAGCACCGTAATACCAGTCTTTTTGACGGTTTGAGTGGCATTGACCACATACTTTCCATGATTCATTAAAATCAACATTATCATTACGTACTGTTGTTAATTTATCTCTGTCTTTTGTATCATGACAGGAGAGGCACCATAAACGTCCTTCGCCATGTTTTAGAGAGACTTCATGCACAGGGGCTAAAATTCTTGGTGTTTCATTTGTCTGCCAGTTTTCATGACATTGAGAACAAGGATAAAAAGTAAGATGCTCTTTACGAGGAGGTACTATAGGTGCTGATTGATCGGCATACTGGTTAAATGCACTTTCAGGCTCAAGACCTTGTTTATGAGTAATGCTTTTTGTCGCTGTTTGTGGAAACATTTGAATGCCTTCATCCGCATTAAGCCAGAATGCTTTCTCCTGAGCAGATGCCGCAGGTACAATAGCCATACCTACAATAAAAATAAATAATAAAAAACAACAAAGTCTTTTAGTACTAAACATCCTGACTTCCTCCCGGGATATCAGCTTAAGGTTATTCTTAGGATGTGCTAAGTAACTGAAAATCATTTTAATGATGAATAATATGAAGCGATATTGACTATTTCTGTATCACTCAAACCTTTAGCAATAGCCGACATCATAGGGTCATTCCGTTTATCAGCCTTGTAATCATTAACAGATTTAATCAAATAATCTTTAATTTGACCTGCAATACGTGGAAATGCCGGCTGTCCATTAATGGCATCTTTACCCTCACCTTGTAATCCATGACAGCCCATGCAAACAGCTGCCCCGGTCTTACCCGCTTCAATTGCAGCATCATTGGCAGCTGCAGCATCGATAAAAATAAGCGTTGATGAAATAAGAACTGCAGTACTGGCCAGACACTTTATTATTTTTTTCATCTATTATCCTCCTTTGGATATTCTTAGAACAAGAACAGGAGTATAAACATACAAAATTCATCTTCGCAAGCTATTGTTTTTTATGACATATTGGCATAAAGCTAGTAAATATTCACATTCCTTGCCTGACAAATTGACAATCATAAAAGTAATTAAAACGAATATATGACAAATACATTTAAGTTAATTTTGAGAGAATACATTGCTTAAATAAATTGAAACTTATTGAAAACATTAGCCTAAGGCAATATTTATTATACAGGTATTTTGAAATAAACATAGGTAGTGATATTTCACAATGAAAGATTTATACGTTTTATTTTTTTTATTTATTACAAGATTAAACATGTCAATTTGTCAGAGACAATAAAATTATTAAACAAATTTAATAGAAATTAATAACAAATAATTTATTTTTTTAATAAAATTGGGACAGCTCAAGCACGCTTTACAGTTTTCTGAGCTCAGCAATAAAAAAGGAAGTCATCAAACCCGTATTCTGAGATAATATTGTTACCAGACAATTTATCCAGGAGCAATACCCGTGACAGGCTTGTACAACACTGATTTAACGAGTTCCCAGAAAATAGAGTTTAGCGCAAAGGTATTGGCAAACCAAGGGTTACATGGTTCATGTGACTCAAATGAGTCAAGAGTATGGTTTATCACGCCCCACACTCTATCGTGTTCAGGAAAATACTGCAGAAATTTTATTCCAGCATTTCAGTCAAACACAGGAGCAACTAAAAGTCCGTAGCATCACGGTTGATCAAGTACAACTGGAACGTACCATTATTGCGTTGTCGATTATGGCACCTAATAGCATCCGTGCCATAGAAGAT
>JAIVER010000039.1 GCA_023864145.1 Thiohalomonas sp.
GGACTGCCAGCTCCTTCATAGAACATAATGAGTCAGACTTTTAGGTTGTTTATGCTAAATTTTGGTTGCTGGCAGGGTTAACTGATTTTTTAGGCTGAACCATGTAACCCTTGGTTTGCCAATACCTTTGCGCTAAACTCTATTTTCTGGGAAGTCGTTAAATCAGTGTTGTGCAAGCCTGTCACGGGTATTGCTCCTGGATAAATTGTCTGGTAACAATATTATCTCAGAACACGGGTTGATGACTTTCTTTTTTATTGCTGAGCTCAGAAAACTGTAAAGCGGGGTTGAGCTGTCCCTATTTATACTCTAAAGGGTAATGCTCGGACAATACTCACCGGTGAACGCACTGCGATGAATTTTTTACAAAGACTTTCTGGTACAGCCACTGTAACAGCTGATTACGTAAAATACCTTAAAGGCAGTAACATAAAACTTCTGGATACCCGTAAAACCATTCCCGGACTCAGAGAAGCTCAAAAATACGCCGTACGCTGTGGCGGCGGTTATAATCATCGGCACGGTTTATTTGATGGCATTTTAATTAAAGAAAATCATATTATGGCGGCAGGATCTATTGCTAATGCCGTTCAAAGTGCACGAGATAATAGTCCGCATACTTTAAAAATTGAAGTTGAAACACTGGAAAAACTTCAGGAGCCTCTAACAGCCAAAGCTGATATTTTGCTGCTAGATAATATGAGCAATGACATGTTGCAACAAGCCGTGCAACTCAACAAGCTCAATAAGCAAGACCAGGCAAAATTAGAGGTCTCCGGCAATATCACTCATAAAAGGTTAAACAATCTGACTCGTATTGGTATTGATTATATCTCGAGCGGTGCGATTACCAAACATCTCAGTGCCACTGATTTTTCTTTACGTTTTGAGCAATAACTTTAAATAGCAGCACTTATATTGCAGAGCTTAGGTCAATTTGTTTAGTATCACTCACTAAACGTTCTTCAGTCAACAAATAAGGCGTTGGATCAATAATAGCATCCTGCCCTAATAATTGATCCACTAATAATTGACAAGAAGCCAGACCAATCACCACGCCATTGCGAAAATGACCAGCATTTAAATAAAGATTTTTTAGTTCCGGATGCCCACCAATATAGGGCACACCATCAATTGAGCCGGGACGCAGGCCAGCCCATTGTTTTTCAACCGGATAATTGCGCAATACAGGAATAATACGATAGGCTTCCTGCATTAATTCATGCAAGACATCCTCAGTAGTGCTTTTATCAAAGTCATTAAATTCAAGCGTACTGCCCAGCACAATCCGACCATCCTTACGGGGGATCACATAACGCGCTTTGCTTAAAACAATTCGCGAAACAACACCCGGCTCTGCCTTAAAAACAATCATTTGCCCTTTAACTGGCGCAATTTTAGGTACTTTTAGCCATTGTTCTAATAAACAGGCACTCCAGGCACCTCCGGCCACCACCACTTGATCAGCATAAAAGGAGCCTTTGTCTGTCAGAACCCCTTTAAGTTGTTCACCCTGAATAATAAATGACATTGCCTGAGTTTGCTGCTCTATTACCACACCAAGATGCAGCAGGTCTTCACGTAAGGCCCTGACTAATCTTGGGTTACGCACTTGGCCAATGCTAGACGTAAACCAGCCATATTTATCGGCATTAAAAGATGAAAAATCTAATCCAGGCTCAATGGTTTTTAATACCTCACCAGATACCGGCTCAAAGGCATAAGCATGTTTTTTCTCCCATTCGAGCGCCTGCTGTAATTCATCCTCAATATCCAGATACAATAATCCGCTTTGAATATATTCAGGATCAATACCTGAGTTCAGACGAATTTCTTCAAGCAATTCAGGATAATGAGTTTGCCCCCATTGAGCCAGATGCGTCACCGGATCACTATATCGCCAGGGATAAAGCGGCGAAATAATACCACCTCCCGCCCAGGATGATTCTTTTCCTGCATAGCCCTGTTCGATAATAGTAACGCAAACGCCTGCTTTAACCAGCAGGCGAGCAGTCAGCATGCCGATGATTCCGGCACCGATAATGATAATTTTATTCATAAAAAGATTCTTTCTAAAACACAAAACTCATCCTCCATTTAATCAGGAGGATGAGCTCATTCAAATAACTCAAGTAGTGTTAAACATTTATCGCCAACAATTAGCAGCTAAAACACCCGCAGTCTGATTAGCAATAGCCTGTACATTAGTATTAGTCAGCGTAAAATCACCACATTTATCGGCAGCCATACTACCAGTCCTGGTTGCTGTTAAAGTATATGAGCTAGGCGATACTAAAGAGATCGTTAAATTATAGTATGCTGTTCCTCCATCAACAGGAACCTGAGACGAAAAGAAAGCAGGTATATCAGCATTAACACAAGTACCAACAGCACCACCATTATCTGAACCACAATAGGTATTATTCTCTGTAAAATAACGCTCCATTGACGCAGACAAACTTAACAGTGCCCCTTGTGCATCGGCACGTTTTGATTTTGCCACACTTTCCTGATAAGAAGGCAAAGCAATGCCTGCCAGAATACCAACAACCGCAACCACAATCATTAACTCTATAAGAGTAAAACCCGTTTGTTTATTCATAAATTTCACCCTGTTTTATTTGATCTGATTCCATGATTGTCGGCCCGTTGGACTAGCAGAAGATTCCTTAATCATATCAAGATTACCAGTGGTACCACTGGTGTATTTACATTCTTTACCGTCTTCACAGACAACCACACCCGGTGTTTTTATAATACCCATATCTTTTTTCCGAACACCCGATGTTGGAACTGGAGCATCATCACTATCGACATCACCATCGCCATCAGAATCATATATTTGAATAAAATCAGTTATTGTGAAGTCCCCGTCACCATCAATATCAAACGGAGATCTATCTAATCGACTACCACTTTCAGCATCAAGTTCCATTAACCAGCTTGTACCGCCCCAGCCACAAGGATCGGATTCAGGAATCATGCTCACAAAAATAACTCTTCCTCCTCTTAGCAAGGGGGCAACAACAACCCGCTCTCCTTCTGCACCATTAACGGGTAAAAATAATTTTATAAACCAGCCTTCTTTGGCAGCAATAGCTGATGGCGTTGCATTAGGATCACCCTCATAATCAGTATCATATGCAGTGGTCACTCTGACATCGATATCAAATTCATCACTAGTACCTGAATTAAATGTTAATCTCGATTCAGCCAGAATTTCCTGTTCTTGCAAAACACCCAAACCAGAAACCATAGCCCCATTATCTCTAATACCATAAAAATTTTGTATCTGAGGTGAATTAGCAACAATTTGATCATTCACAGCGTAATATTTTCCCGTTCCAAAATAGACCATTAAACCATCAATGGAGTGTACGCCTACCTGAGGTTTTGCTGTAATCGGTTGGATATCAGTGCATGGACTGCTGGTGTCTGTGCAAGCTTTATATAAAGGTTCCGGTACAGCACTCTTGCCACTACCGCTACGATAAGAAACGCCCCAACCATTTTCATTACCGGTTAAATCAAACTTCCAGAGGTTCCCTAATAAGTCACCTGCATAGACTATATCAGCAGTGCGATCATCGTCATAATCAATTACAATTGGTGTGGAAAGACCATTAGGATTTCCGGCATCACCGATTCCAGTATCAAATGTATTTAAGATTTCGCCGGTTTCTATATCAATTAAATATAGAACCGCTTTATGGTTAGCACTCTCATAACCATTAGCAACAACTGCTGCCCACTTATCATTATTTAAACGAAGAATTGATGCCTGAGGCAATGTATAACCTAAATTAGCCTGAAATTCAGCAAGGTCTGTTGAATCATATGCTTGTGTCGTAGAAATTTCCCACAAAACTTTAGTTTCATCAAAATTAGATGGGTCTGTAACATCCAGAGCAAATAGAGCCTTACCTCCAGCGCCTAGAGTACCAAGAAGTACTGTATGCCAGGCAGAACCAAAATAGGCATCTGCTGCTTTTGCTGAGCCGTCAATAAAATATTGATGAGGGATACAGGCACTAGCATCACAACCATATAACTGTGAGGTTAATTTAGGCAGAGAAGCAATAACTTCATTGGGTACATAGGCAAATAATTCAGCTCCTGTATCAGCATTAACAGCATGAAGCAGCCCATCATTTGAACCGAAATAAACAGCAGATGTTCGGCTCCGTTTTGTTACCCGGAAAGTATCATAGCTCCCTCCTTCAGGATTATCCAGAATACTATAACCAAAGTCCTCTAATTGTCCAACAAACCAGGGATCCGAATTAATAACATCACCTAATAAAGAGGAGCGAACTCTGAAGTCTCCAGCACTTGAACCTTCATTTGATTGATCACCCCGAATAAAATCAAGACGATCACTACCTTTTTCTGAACCCACAGCATCTAGTGTGCCATCGCCGTCAATATTCAGACTGGCTTCTTGAGTAGAGTTTAAAGCTCTCCAGGTAAATTCCATCCCTTTAACCGTATCACCATCATTATCTGAACGATCAAAAGAATAAATATTTCGACTTGATTCAACAGGAATCAAAGTGCCTGCATTCCAGGCTTGAGTACCAGCACTACCATCAAAGTTAAGATTAAATCCAAGAAATTCACCTGACCAATCTTCACTGTCAAAACGAGCCTGATAAATTTTGCTATTCGTATCAAGACGTGTTGAGTTAGTTGCCACAGAGGCAGAAGAACTGGTCCTTGAAACAATTTCCTGTAGCGCCTTATTAAGTTGTGCTTCCAACTTACCCGCATTAGTGACCAGATAATAACTATCAGGATCACCATTAGCATCACTATCCCACTCATAATCCTGGTCTGGTATATTGTTTGGATCAGCGGTCGACAGTGGACGACTGTTAGCATTAGCTTCTTCATCAAAAGCACCCCATTTAGCTGCATACCATAAAGGATCATGTTTAATAAAGCTTGCTGATGAGCTAGAGCTGGGCGTAAATGTTCTGCTGGTAGTCAGGGGTAAACCTACTCCATCATTCCATGCTCCACCAGGCAACACACCTGATGGTGTATCCAGAAAATAGTCTAGATCATTAGAGCTGCTGGTATCTGTATCTCGAACTTCAAGATAAGTGCCATCAGCAGTCGTTCCGGAAACAACATAGCCCATATGCTGAATAATACTTCCTGCCGCATAAGTTGAATTTAAGCTAACAACAACTTGTCCGGATGCATTAACCCTAAATTCATATTCAACAATAGCATTCATATCATGATCAGCAGCCTGTTCTACATCTTCATAGTTGATACGAAATTTACCATAGGGGCGACCTGAATTAACACCTGAATCCATATTACCCGAACCTGTATTAACAATAGTCTCCACATAGAAATCAACAATCTGATTAGTAGGTTGAAAATCACCTTTGTCCGGTGATATACCAGACCCATCACTCCAAAAAACCGATTTTGCAAAAGGAACCAAGGTTACTGTATTGCCATTTACCGGGATCTCAATAGGCGGCAAAGGTGAAGCCAATGCCACAGAAAATGTATCTGTTTTTTGATCACCCTGTACAGGGTTTAAATCAAACTGGTTACCATAATAAGCAATACTAGCGGAATAATAACCACCCAGTTTTGTTGGTTCTTCTGGAGCAAGCCCTCGAATATTTTTAAAACTGGTGACTGTTTTTGCTGATGGAGTACCATCACTTACACCAGCGGACTCACCAATAAAAACTAGATTTGCTTCACTCTCACCCCCCCAGACAATATCTGCCAGTGATGACACATCCAGTGCAGTTAAATCACCTGAAAACGAGTTAAATGAGCTGCCGGGCACTTGATCGGTATCATAAGATGGATTGATATCACTGATGACCATTTGAATTGGTTGAGCACAGTGTTGATAACCACCACCTGTTGTTCTATAAGGATCAAGCCAGGAAGGCAAAGGCAGACCTAATGTTGAATCATAGGTACCAGTATCTTTGACACCTTCAGAAAACACTGTAGTGGGTCCTGATTTTCCTGCAAAATAACGTAATCCCTCATACATCATTTCAGAAACAGGGTTTCCCCAATCATTAGCTTCACCATCATTAATCGCTCGAGTAGTAATCCTGCCACCATCATGAGTAAAATCAGAATAATTAAAGCCTGCTATTCGTAAGCTGTCAATCGTATTGACAATGCCATTCATACTAGTAAAAATACCGGTATCAGGGTCAATTTCATCGGTAAAACTGGAAATATTTTTTCTAAGAACGCCACCTGATATATTATTTTCATATGAACCGGTTAAAAGTCCAAAAGCCATAGAATCATCAGCGCTATGTTTTTGCAGAATACCTGTTGGCTTATAGACCGTTGTCGTACCATCACTATAGGGCTTACAATTATCCTCCAGCATGCCTGTTTTACACACCTCCACCAAAACATCATAATCTGTTGGTGTTCCTAAACTATTATCTGCAACTGGCCGTTCTTTACTAAGCCATTCCCAAATCCGATTTGTTTTATTTTGCAGAACTCTGAGTATAGGATTACCAGAATTTGATAACGTTGTACTTGCAAACAGATGGTGCGTACCAGAAGTTGGCAATGAGAGCGGTGTATAATCTGCGATATCATAGCCATCAACCGCGACACTGGTATATTCTTTACCCCAGCTATGGGCATCTTGAGGAATAAAAGCACGCTGCAGCACTGTTCCTGTGGTTGTATCTGTTGAGCGATAGCCGCCATACAGCACTTTTCTTAACGCATCCATTCGAGAGGTTGTCACATAATTAAGGAAATCGCCACTCCACTCAGAACCACCAGAACATGTTTTATCAGCTGTTATTGAGTTTGGTTCAAATATTCCTGAATCGTACTCATAACATTTGTAAGTATCAAAATAGCCAAAATAATCAATCGTAGCAGGTTTATACCGTATATCCAGTTCACCATCGTCATTTAAATCAGAGGCATCATTATAGGCCTCATAATAGAGCTTATGATCCCGCCCCATAGTCAACATAACAATAGGCGGCACGTTTTGAGTCAAAAATAACGGCACCTGGGATATCGCAGAGAAAGCCACCTCGACATAAAACAGGTTGATAAGAAAAATTATTAAAAGCTTTCTAATTATAAACTTCATCATCTAAAAATTACTCCTTAATCTTTCATTATCGTTTATAAGTGGTCTGTAACATAACAACCGCTTTATCTGTACCACCGACTCCCCTGCTGGTAACACGATAATATCTTACTTGACCTGCTACGCCGACTTCCAGGCTACCCCCGGATTCACTGACTGCAGGTAGTTTTTCGATAATATATCTTGGTGCCGCTGCAACTTTTGTTAATGTGCCGACATAGAAAATATTTTTAGTATTATCAGCCCAATCAACCAAATCCCAACGCTGAGGTAAAGTTATAGTTGGAAGGTAGAGCCCTGAACCCGAAACAGTAGGTTTCTGAAAGACAGGCAGCACTGTGGTATTTTTCAAGTAAGCTTCACCACCTCTTAAGGCTGATTCTGCAGCTTGAAAGGCCACACCTCTATTGATCATATTACCGGCCATTTTTTCTTCCAGCAGTGTTGAACGCATTGAAGTAATGCCAATTATTGTCATTAACAGCAACATAACAAGACTGACAAATAAAACAGCTCCAGATTGTTTATAACCACTCATATAATTCATATTCATCTCTTTATCGATTGCGAATGGCGATGGTTGAGCTAAATGTATGACGAATTCGTTTATCAGTTACATTTCCGCCATTGTAGGTCACAGTTTTTGCAGATTGTGAGATATTATCATCGGACGTTCTGACTCTTACCGTCATTCTGACACTAACAATATCTTCCATATTTACAATACTTCCGGCTGAAACGTAATAATTTGCTACACCGCTACCATCAGTATCTTCACCATAATCAAACTGAAGATAATCAACACTTTCAACCAGTTCTTCTGTTGCTCCTGTTGCATTATTACGACGCATTAATGCAGGGATGTTATTTGCATTTAATGCCACATAATAACTCACAGATTTTAGTGAAAAAATTTTAGCCCCTGCACTATAAAGCTTACTCAATTTGGGAGGGATAATATTAACGCTACCACCATGTGTTAGTGTTTGTGATGTTCCTGACTGATTTGGATTATTAGTCACTTTTGCAATATCCGCAGCCTCACAATCGGTGATCATAAAAAAGTCACCTGCATCCAGACCACATGAATTGGGCCATGTTATTTTTATATTGGCATTATTGGGTGACATATTTCCCGTTAACATAGCATCACAAGAGCCACCAAACTGTATATGAATCACATCAGTACCTGCTAACACAGCGGTATCATCAGTCCCATCACCATCCATATCTTCATTGCCATCGGAATTATCAACACCGGATACAGCACCATTAATATCGAACAAATTACTTGCAGGTCCAGGGTCTGATATCTTAGTTGCCGCAGTAACACGACTTTTACACCCTTGATAACCCGACATCCGAATGTCTTTAAGCAGAAAATGTGAAGAAAATCGACCATTTTCCTGAAGTCTGGATAATGCTTCCGTAGTTCTATAAGTTTGTTTGTTTGAAAGATAGATTTGCATTACCCCCGCCATAACAATCATACCAATAGTCACTGCAACCATTAGTTCAATTAAGGTCAGACCAAATTGTTTCTTTTTATTTGCTTGAATCATGGTTCAAAACTCATTGTAAGCTGTTTAAAATTGGCTTCATTGCCTGAAACAACGACGTCATCGGTTCCATCAACATCATCAGTAATATTCAAATCATCTGCCGTACCACCAACTCCATTTAGATTCACGCCAATAGCATTAGTATCAGATTTATCGTCAAGCCATAAAATGGTAACGGTATATACCCAATCAACTTGAAAATGCAGGATCGAACACTTGGAAATTATCATTAATTCGAGAATCTAATGATTTTCCAATGCTCGGTA
>JAIVER010000040.1 GCA_023864145.1 Thiohalomonas sp.
GCTTAACGCTTAACGCTTAACGCTTAACGCTTAACGCTTAACGCTTAACGCTTAACGCTTAACGCTTAACGCTTAACGCTTAACGCTTAACGCTTAACACTATCTTTACCTATTCGTTCTTTTATTCTTTTTCCCGGCATATTTTTTCGCCATATTTTTAGTTTGACGATGTCGCTTTTGCATAAGCTGTTTAGTCTTCTCATTATTTCTTTTAGTGCCGCGATAGGGATTTGAGCTGTTTTTAAATTCCAGTCGAATAGGCGTCGCTTCCAGTTTTAACCATTTTCGAAATGAATTCATCAGAAAACGTTTATAAGATTCTGGAATATGTTCTGTCTGACTGCCATGAATAACGATAAGAGGTGGATTCTGCCCACCCTGATGCGCATAACGCAGCTTAATGCGACGACCACGAGCCAGTGGTGGTTGGTGCATTTGCACGGCATCTTCCAATAAGCGAGTCAGGGTCGCTGGCAGGTGTCTCTTCATTGCTGATTCATAGGCTTTATCAACCGAATCATAGAGAAGTCCAATACCACTGCCATGTAAAGCAGAAATATAATGGTACTTGGCATAATCCAGAAAAGGCAGGCGACGCTCTAATTGTTCTTTAAGAAATTCACGGGCGTCTTTGGTCATAGCGTCCCATTTGTTAATGGCAATAATCAGTCCTCTACCGGTATCAATGACATAACTGAGTAGATGTAAGTCCTGATCCGTAAGTCCTTCATGAGCATCCAGGATCAGCACAACAACGTTAGCCGATTCTATTGCCTTTAATGCTTTAATAATAGAGAATTTTTCAATGGTTTCTTTGACCCGACTGCGGCGTCTGACACCAGGAGTATCAATAAAAGTATAGCGTTTGCCATCACGTTCAAAGGGAATGAAAATACTATCTCGAGTAGTCCCGGGCATATCAAATGCGACCACTCTCTCTTCACCCAACAGGCGATTAATCAGGGTTGATTTGCCGACATTAGGGCGACCAACAATGCCTAGCTTTATACCGTTCTTTTTATAAGAGTTTTCATACGATTTGTCATCATCATCTTCAATAGGAATTTCTGCCAGTAGTTCTTCCATTAATGGAGCAATACCATCACCATGTGATGCCGATACCGCATACGGTTGACCTAAACCCAATGCATGAAATTCGGCTTCAACTACATCTTGATTCATGCCTTCGGCTTTATTAACCAAAATAATAATTTCTTTACCCAACTGACGCAAACGTTGCGCAATAGTTTGATCATGTCCGGTAATACCACCACGACCATCCACTAAAAACAGGATAATATTAGCTTCCTGCATGGCTTGATAGACCTGAGACTGCATAAGCGTCTCAATACCTTTATCTTCACCACTAAGACCGGCGGTATCAATAACGATATAGGGACGATCACCCACCGCACCATCGCCATATTGTCTGTCACGTGTTACACCCGGCATATCGGCCACGAGTGCATCACGAGTTTTGGTCAGACGATTAAACAATGTTGATTTGCCCACATTAGGACGACCCACGAGGGCAATTATTGGCTTCATAACTTTTGTTTTAGCTCTTTTATTAATTAATCTGTAAGGCTGCTAATTTGCCGCCATTACCATAGATATAGACTGTATTGCCGTCAACCTGAGGCTGAACATGGTAACCATCACCATCAATTTTTTCACGACCTACTAATTCACCGTCTGTTTGAGAGATAATATGCACATAACCTTCAAAATCGCCTACTAAAATATACTCACCAACAGCAATCGGAGCGGTGAGTTGACGGTAAGCCAGTTTGTCCTGTTTCCACAACATTTCACCCGACACACGATCGACAGCCCATAGATTACTATAAGAATCGGTGACATAAATGTGTCGCTCATCCGCTGAAATACCAGCATAAGAAGACATTTCTTTAGCCCATAAAATCTCACCTTCAAGGGCATCAATAGCAACGATTCGTCCCTGATAAGCAGCAACATATAACACCCGGCCAACTAAGACCATACTGCCATCAATATCAACCAGGCGTTCTAAGTCAGAACGACCTCTTGGTACAGAAGCATTAGCTTCCCATAATAAGCGACCATGCTGAACACCGACAGCTGCTACTTTACCACTATCAAAGCCGGTAAAAACCAGCTCTCGTCCGCCAATTAATGGACTGCTGTTACCACGTAATGTCAGCACAGGCACGCCACGATTATAAACCCATATTTGACTGCCATTTTCAACATTTAAGCCAAAAACCCTACCGTCACCGGAGCGAACTATTAATACATCGTCTTGCACCAGTGGTGCAGATAACATTACGCTGCTTAATTCTTTTTGCCATTTAACAGAGCCGTCATTAGCATCTAAGAGAATGATCTCACCACGATTATTACCAACAATAAGAATGCCCTGACCAGCACCAACACCGCCCGTAATCGTCATATCCAGTTCGACTTGCCAATTAACATTACCTGAAGCTAAACTCAGTGAAGTCACCTGACCTCCACGATCGACGGTAAAAATATTTGATTCCGTCATAGCGGGCTGAAGATTAACAAACGCATCATCAAGCCCAACGCCAATATTCTTACTCCACACAGAGCGAATTTGCACTGATTCAGTAATATCTTCTAATTCAGTCGGTGGAATGGAGTTGTCTTCACCGGCAAAAAAACTATCTGTCCAGGCACAGCCTGTTAACGACAAGCTGAACAAAATGATAATGGTGAAAGTAACAATTTGTTTCATTATGAATTTCCTAAATCATTACGTTTAACTCTTAATATCTGTGCATTGGCACCAATTACAGCATATGCCTGCAATGCCTGATCATAAGCAGAGCGTGCTTCATCTGTTCGTTTTAGAGCAAGCAGAATGTCACCTTTGATTTCCAGATAAGTGGCTTTAAAACCGCCCTGCTCAACTTCGAACATTTTTAGAGCTTGTTCATTTTTACCTTGTGCAGCCATCAAACTTGCCAGACGTACTCTGGAAATATGCTTTAAGTTCTGTGCCTCAGCATTCGCAATAACCCATTGATATTTTTCTTCTGCTTCAGCAAACTTACCCGCAGCAATCAACTGTTTTGCTTCAAGCATGGCTGATAAGGCGGCATAAGGATAATCTGCATAGTCAGTCAACATGGTATTGACCTGCTGCTTGATTTGCTCATCTTTATTTTCTTTTAGCAATTGTAAAATATGATCATATTCCAGTGATGCTGTATGTGCTGTCACTAGTTTGTTTTGTTTCCATTGCTGGACACCGACAATACTGCCAAGACCCACAATTGCTAACACTATTACCATTTTAAAATTTTCAGTCCACCATTTTTTTATGGCTTCAACTTGTTGCTCTTCTGTTTCGTAATTATCCATTTTATTTCCTTAAGCAGAGGATGCTCTAGGAGCCTGTCCGAGAATAGAAGTCGTAGCGAAGGAAAGCTGTTTTGAGTCAGATTTTTCTATCATTTGAGGCCAATAGTTGTTCTATGATATGAAAATATGGCCAAAATCAGATTTTCCGCAGTAGGCTTTCTATTCTCGGACAGGCTCCTAATATTATTGTTATTCAGTTTATTAGTAAAAATTTATTGCGTCTTTTCTGTCAACAGAGGAATTAATTGCTGTTGTGACAACTGTTCCTGCTGAGTTTTATCATCACCTTGTTCAGCACGTAAATACTTGACGGTCACGGTATTATTATCCAGCTCATCATCACCCAAAATTAACGCAATTTCAGCCTGACTTTTATCGGCACGTTTCATTTGAGTCTTAAAACTACCACCACCACAAACGCTCAGAATACGCACATCAGGGACTGCATTACGCAGTTCTTCAGTTAAAGCAAAACCGGCATTTTGTGCCCGTTCGCCCATCATCAGCATTACTGCATGAGGATGCTTATAGTGCTTTTCTAAGTCATCTTGTTGAAGCAGGCTGATCAGACGCTCTAAGCCCAGTGCAAAACCCACTGCTTTGGTATCACGCCCGCCCAATTGTTTCACCAGACCATCGTAACGACCGCCGGCACAAACAGTACCCTGAGCTCCCAGTTTATCAGTCACCCATTCAAATACGGTTTTACTATAATAATCCAGACCGCGAACTAGTCGAGTATTGACTTCATAGGTAATGCCAACGCTGTCAAGATAAGCACATAAACGTGTGAAATGCACATTTGATTCATCATCAAGATGATCCATCAAACGCGGTGCCTGTTCAATCATCTCCTGCATTGCCGGATTTTTACTATCCAGAATGCGTAAGGGATTGCTCTGCAAACGACGTAAACTGTCTTCATCCAGTAAGCTTTTATTAGCTTGCAGATATCCGCTCAAAATACTACGATAGACTTCCCTTGAAGCAGGTGTGCCTAAAGAATTTATTTGCAGTTTGACTGAGTCTAATAAGCCCAGAATTTTCCATAACCGCGCTGTCATACAAATCAATTCAGCGTCAATATCAGGTCCATCCAGACCATAAACTTCAACACCCATTTGGTGAAATTGTCTATAACGTCCTTTCTGTGGGCGTTCATGACGAAACATGGGGCCCATATACCACAATCTTTGCTGCTGATTGACCAGTATACCATTTTGTATCCCTGCCCGTACACAAGCAGCAGTCCCTTCCGGCCTAAGTGTCAGGCTGTCGCCATTTCGATCATCAAAGGTATACATTTCTTTTTCAACAATATCGGTGACTTCACCAATAGAGCGTTTAAATAAGGCGGTTTTTTCAACAATAGGAAAACGTATTTCATCATAGTCATAGCTTTGCATTAGTTGACGCAATTTTTCTTCAATAAATTGCCAGGCGGGGCTATCAGCTGGAAGAATATCATTCATTCCTCGAATTGATTGGATTTTGTCTGCCAATGTTGTTCCCTTCTCTTAAAATAAAGAGTTTTAAACTAAAAAGTGTTAAGTAGAGTTTTTAAGTCAATATTTGTTAATCAATAAACAGGGGATATTAATAAAAGCGGTTATTTTACCTTAAATCGAGCAACATTTTTGTCATTTATATAGCTTGAATGATCAAAAACATGACCATTAATACTAATCTTTACCATTCGGGCATCACCCAAAAACACGTTATAAGGTAATTTGCCATCCAGGCGAAGTATTTTTCCTGATTTTATAAGACCGGATGAAAGAATTTTGTTATCAGCGTCTTTAATGCTAACCCATGAATTGCCGGTAAATTTCATCACTAATTGATTGGCTTTAAACAACGAAGAAACTGAGTCATCAGCTAAAGCAGATACCTCCGGCATCTCAATAGGAGCAGGATTAACAGAAGCATTCAAAACAGCACTAGTCGCTGCAGCTCCTTCCGCGGGTGCTGGTAAAGAGCCTTCAGCCGCTGTAGAGCCTTCAAGTGGTGTAAAACCTTCAGGCAGTAAAGCCACTTCAGATGGTAAAGCACTTTCAGTGTGCAGCACATTTTCTTCCTGTGAAACATTATCTATTGGCAAAGAAATATCTGTTCCCGTTTGCTCTTCCTGAATGCTGCTGTCTTTCTCTATTACCTCTTCACCTGCCGGCAAATCATAGGACGCATCAATTTCAGGTAATAATAAAGTGTCTGATTCATCATGATTTAAATCATCATTGCCTGCATCAGACAATATTGACTCTTGTTGTTGACTCTCATTATCCAGGTAAGCTATTGATAGATAAGACCAAAATTGCCATCCTCCCATCATTAATGCGGCAAAGATAAGTAACGAAAAAAGCGGCATCATTAAAGTCGATAAAATAGAATTACTTTGATTACCTATTCCTTTTCTAATTTTTAATTGAGGTTCAAGACTATCCTCATTACGCTCTTTTTTATAATACTTTATTAATGGTTCTGGTTGAATATTTAAGAATTTAGCATAATTTCTAATATAACCGCAGACAAAAGCAGAAGCAGGTAATTGTGTATGGTCTTCACTTTCCAGCGCTAATATAATTTCCTTATCAAGACGTAATTCTCGGGCGACATCTTCAATACCCAGTTTTTTTTCATTACGTGCCTGTTTAAAAAGAAACCCGAAGCCATCCTCTCTAGAAGCAATAATATCTTTAAGTTCTTGTTCTTCTGATTGTTGTTCCAAAATTAATATTCCTGTTTCCCTTGATATAGCCATTTAGTTTCATCTGTATCCGGGAATTTACTCTTTAGCAGGAGTTTATAAGTGGATAATTTGTTTTTATCCGGGTAATCAAGTTTATTGAGAATGTTAATTCCTAACCAAAGGGCATTCGCATCAGGTGCCATATTTTTATCAAAACGTTCAAAATACCTCCAGGCATGCTTATAGTTGCTTTTTTTATAATTAATTTTTGCCAAACCAAGAAGAGAACGCGGTAAATCAGGTTCCATTGCCACAGCTTGTTTGTATAGTTTTTCTGATACCTGGAGATCATGATTCTCTAATGCACACCATGCTGCACTTTGGTAAGCCCCTGCACGATTAATATACAGTGGATTGTTGATGACTTTTTTAAATACTCTTTGTGCTTTATCAAACTTTTTCTGCTCACATAAAAAAAGGGCATAATTATTTAAAATTGTAGAATCTCCCGGCGAAAGTTCTATTGATTTTTGAAATTGTATATTGGCTTTTCCTGGACGCTCAAGACGGCTAAATAATACCCCTAAATAATTGCGCGCCAATGCATGATTGGGATCTTGCCGAATGGCTTTAGATAGTTTAATCAAAGCACGATCATATCGACCGTTAGCAATATAACCAGCGCCCAGTTGAGTATTGATATCCGCTGCTGTTTTTCCTAATACTTTACCTTCAGAGTATTGTGTACTTAGACCAGCTTCATCACCAAGCTCACTTAAATCAATCGCTGTAGTTTGACAGGCGGTTAATACATAAACAGAAAATAAACCGATTAATACCTTTTTCATTGAGTTGATTTTCCTATTTTTGTACAGGATAGTTTCATTGCTGTTATTAATTAATAATGATATAGAGTGATGATTCCGTGAATCTCTTAGTTATAATGCTATGTCTTTAAATCACACGCCTGCTCTTGTCTATTACTTTACCCGCCAGTTGTCCACAAGCCGCGTCAATATCTGCACCTCGTGTTTTTCGTACTACAGCAACATAGCCGGCTTTGTACAGAATATCTTTGAAGGGATTAATCGTTTGTATCTTTGAACAAGAAAATTCACTATCAGGGAATGGATTAAACGGTATCAGATTAATTTTACATGGTAGTTTTTTTAATAAATCCGCTAATTCACGTGCATTTGTCTCACTGTCATTGATCCCTGCCAACATAACATATTCAATGGTAAAGTGCTTCTTTTTCGTATCACCTTTGAAATAATATTGACAGGCGTCTAATAATTCCTTAATCGGGTACTTTTTATTCAATGGTACTATTTGATCACGAATTTGATCATTGGGCGCATGTAATGAAATTGCCAGACTAACATCACATTCTTCACGTAATCGTTTCAATGCCGGAACAACACCTGCAGTGCTAATAGTGACCCGGCGTTTTGACAAACCATAAGCATGATCTTCCAAGATTAGATGAATTGCTTCAACCACATTATCAAAATTCAGCAGCGGCTCGCCCATGCCCATTAAAACCACATTGGTGATAACACGACGCTTAGAATCCTGGACTCCTGGCTGTACAGATTTCTTCTCAACAGGCAGGTCATCTTCATCTCTTGATTCAAATTGATTCAAAGTTCGATTAGCGACCCACAACTGGGCGATAATTTCAGCACTGCTTAGATTTCGATTAAAACCCTGTTTGGCTGTTGAACAAAAGCCACAATCTAAGGCGCAACCCACCTGTGATGACACACATAATGTACCCCGATTATCCTCAGGAATAAAAACCGTCTCAATACTATTGCCGCCATCCAGACGCATCAACCATTTTATGGTGCCGTCACCGGCCTTTTGTTCCATTATAATTTCCGGCGCTTTTATCTCAGCAATATCCGCCAGTTTTTTGCGTAATACCTGGCTGACATTGCTCATTTTCGCAAAATCATCAACACCAAATTGATGAATCCATTTAAGCACTTGTATGGCACGAAAGGGTTTTTCACCCATTTCGCTAAAAAAAGCTTTCATATGCGCCAAATCATAACCTAACAAATTAACTTTTACTGGACTTGATGCAGAACTTATCACTTTGGAATTTGAATTCATATTTTTATATCTATAGAAACACTAAACCCACTATCTCAATATTTTAAGAAAGTGGGTTTGATTATCATTAAATGGTTAACCTAAATAAATCAATTGAACCGTAGCGAGAGCGATCAAGGTGCTGGAGATTCAAGGCTTTACAGTTTATTTTGAATTTATTCGCACCCCAAGGGCACTTCCTTCGGGGCGTAGTCACCCTACGGGTGAATTCAAAATGCTCTGAAAAGTCTTGAAGATTCAGTGCATTGGACGTTCGCAGTAGGTTCAAGTGATTTCTTTAGGGTTAAGTTTAGCCTGCGGTAAAAAGTCTATTCTCAATCTTTAATCCATCTCATCTGAATGGCCTCAAGAATTTTTTCACCACAGTGCTCTTCTGTTTCTTCAAATCCATCAAGGGCTAAAACCCATGACATCAGATCTGGAAAGTTGACATACTGAGGATCCACATCTGGATATTTTTCATCCAACTCAATAACAATCTCATGGATATCTGTCCATCTAATTCCCATAACATTTCTCCCCTATAAAATTCAATGACACAACTTAATGATTTTCAGAAAGCATATTAACCCTAAATTTTAATAGAGAATTAAAAACTTAAATTATTACCGTGTAATATACTCAAGTATATATGGATTGACAAAATGTCTATAGCCAATCAACTTGAAAATGCAGGATCGAACACTTGGAAATTATCATTAATTCGAGAATCTAATGATTTTTCAATGCTCGGTAAAATTTCATC
>JAIVER010000041.1 GCA_023864145.1 Thiohalomonas sp.
GAGTTTTTTGATGAAATTTTACCGAGCATTGGAAAATCATTAGATTTTCGAATTAATGATAATTTCCAAGTGTTCGATCCTGCATTTTCAAGTTGATTGGGTATATAAATGATCGTAGATGATTGGCTCCAAATAGATGCCATACTGAGCAATAAGGAAAGCGTCATTGTTTGAACCTCCTGTAGGAACCGGAGAGCGTGCTCTTCTGGTTCACATTGACTTCCCTCAGGCTGCACAAGCCAAAAAGATCCAACAGAATGAAGCTCAAAGTGAGTTTTATGATCTCGTCATGTCTGCTGGAGCCGAGCCGCTGTCTTTTATAAAAGGCAAACGGC
Source organism: Thiohalomonas sp. (assembly GCA_023864145.1). Lineage (GTDB taxonomy): Bacteria > Pseudomonadota > Gammaproteobacteria > GRL18 > GRL18 > GRL18. Next base: position 336 of record JAIVER010000041.1, read on the forward strand.
ATAAAGTAGAGGCAAAATACTTTATCGGCACCGGCAAGGCACAGGAAATCAAAGAAGCGGTGCAAACGCTTGATGCCGATCTGGTTATCGTCAATCATCAGCTGTCACCCTCTCAGGAACGTAATCTGGAAGCCTTATTAGAATGTCGCGTGATAGACAGAACGGGTTTGATTCTGGATATCTTTGCCCAACGAGCACGTTCTCATGAAGGGAAACTACAGGTAGAGCTCGCTCAGTTAAGGTATATGACCACTCGCTTAGTTCGAGGCTGGACGCATCTGGAAAGACAAAAGGGCGGTTTGGTCCGGGTGAAACATAGCTGGAAACTGATCGTCGTTTACTTAATGTACGCATTAAATAACTCAACAAGCGCCTGGATAAAGTGCGCAAGCAGCGTGAACAGAGTCGTCGTTCACGTCAACGAGCCGAATTACCCACTGTTTCACTGCTTGGATATACTAATGCAGGCAAGTCAAGACTGTTTAATCAACTAACAAAATCAAGTGTTTATGTTACTGATCAATTATTTGCCACACTTGATCCCACATTACGCCGGGTCGAGCTGCCTAAAAATCTATCAATGGTTTTAGCTGATACGGTTGGTTTTATCAGTGATCTCCCCCATGATCTAGTAGAGGCTTTTCATGCAACCCTGTTAGAAACTCGCGAAGCTGATTTATTATTACATGTGATTGATGCCCATGCAGAAAATCGTAATAAGCATATTGCCGAAGTCAACTTAGTGTTAACACAAGTTGGTGCAGAGAAAAACCGCAATTACTGCTGTATAACAAAGTCGATTTACTTGCCGGACAAAAGCCTCGTATCGAGAAAGATAACCCAGGTAATATATTACGTCTCTGGTTAGTCTCTATTGAAATGACCAGAAGAAAATTTGATAAATTAATGAAGACGAGTGGTTTCAGTGATTTAATTTTTGATGAAAATTCTGTTGACTAGTGCTTTTATGATAATTAGTCTGACAATAATCGCTTTATAGAAGTATAATGTACCTAGCTAAAACTTTAACTTTGAACAAAACTGGAGTATTAAATGGCCTGGAATGAACCTGGCGGTCCCAAAAACAATGACCCTTGGGGTAATAAAAACAAAAATGATCAGGGGCCTCCTGACCTCGATGAACTCATTAAAAACCTCAATGATAAAATTGGCAAGTTATTTGGTGGCAGCAAAAAAAAAGGTGGCAATGGTTCTGATAGTGGCGGCTTTGGCGGTAAGAGCTTTACGCCCGGGCAGCCACCCAAGATATTGCTGGTTATTATTACTATTGTCGCCATTGGCGTCTGGGCTTTGTCCGGTATTTATACCGTTGATCAAGGTAAAAAAGCAGTAGTCCTGCAATTTGGTGAAGCGTTCAAAACAGTTGACGCAGGTATTCAGTGGTATGCACCGGGTATTCAAAATTATTATTTAGTGGATGTCAGTGCATCTCGAAGTCTGAATATTGGCGGCACTCAGCATGAAGCTCACATGCTGACCAAAGATGAGAATATTCTTGAGATTAAAGTCGCTGTACAATATAAAATCAGTAATGCAGAAGATTTCTTATTCAATGTGCGCGATCCGGGACTGGTATTACGACAGGTTTCAGAAAGTGCAGTACGAGAAATCGTCGGTAAAAATAATATGGACTTTATTCTGACAGAAGGGCGTAGTGATATTGCCGCAAAGATTGGTGTCTTAGCTCAGGAAATTCTTGAACGCTATAAAACCGGTTTATTTATTACTCGTTTTACACTGCAAAGTGCTAAAGCACCAGCGCAGGTACAGGATGCATTTGAAGACGTAAATGCTGCACGAGAAGATAAAGAACGTTACATCAATGAAGCTCAGGCTTATAGCAATGATGTGATCCCTAAAGCGCGTGGTGTGGCTGCTCGACAGATTGCCGAAGCAAAAGCTTACAATGGCCGTGTTATTGCTGAATCAGAGGGTGAAACAGCACGTTTTTTAAGCGTATTAACCGAGTATGAAAAAGCACCTGAAGTGACACGTGATCGACTCTATCTGGATGCGATGGAAATTGTCTATAGTAAATCCAGTAAAGTGATGATCGATACTAAGGGCAGTAATAACCTTCTTTATTTACCTTTGGATAAGATGATGCGTGGTAATTTTAATATGCCGTCCGGCAGTAATACTGGAGCGGGTGCAGGAGAAACAGTGAATTATAAAAGTAATCAGCAGCCTGATTATCGTTCTGATCAGTTTACTACTGATAACTCTCGTGCCAGACCATCTATCAGGGAGAGACGTTAATGAAATTATTAGTTGCAATAGCGCTATTGGTACTGGCTATTATCGGTTCAGCATCATTATTTAGCGTAAACGAAACCGAAATGGCTATTTTGTTTAAATGGGGTAAAATCCAGCGTTCAGATTATCAGCCGGGACTTCATGTGCAAATACCATTTGTTAATAATGTGCGTAAATTTGATAAGCGTATACAGACATTTGATGCCAAGCCGGAAGATTATCTGACTGAAGAAAAGAAGATCCTTGTCGTTGACTCTTTTATTCAGTGGCGAATTGATGATGTTGAAGTCTTCTATGTCTCCATGCGTGGTGATATGAACATTGCCCGGGAACGTATTGGCACCATCGTAAAAGAAGGTTTGCGTAATGAGTTTGGTAAACGGAATATGTTCGAGGTTATTTCCGGTGAGCGCCATATGATTATGGATGATATCAACAAATCGGCCAATAATTCGGTTAAAGGCTTTGGTGTACGCATTGTTGATGTACGTATCAAACGCATTGAATTTCCACCTAAGGTGAGTAATAAAATTTTCCGTAGAATGGAAACAGAACGTACCCGAATTGCTAAAGAGTTAAGAGCACAGGGTAACGAAAGTGCCAATAAGATCACCGCGGAAGCGGATCGTCAGGTCACTATTTTTAAGGCTGATGCCTATAAAAAAGCGGAAATGATTCGCGGTGAAGGCGATGCAAAATCGGCAGATATTTATGCTCAGGCTTATGGTAAAAACAAAGAATTCTTTAGCTTTTACCGCAGCTTAAACGCCTATAAAAATGCTTTTGGCAGGGTCTCAGATATTATGGTTGTTGAGCCTGATTCTGATTTCTTTGATTACTTTAAAAATAATCAGGGTAAATAATAATTGCTGACAGCGCAGCCTCTTTTTTTAAGAGATGAGCGTATAAGTGATATTATCTGCAATGATAGATTGAATAATTGCTAAATTAGTTCAATCTATCAGGAATATAGTATAAAATCCGGATTTTTTTTGTTTATGTGGAATGAAATCCTAATTGCAGGTGCATTGTTGTTGGTATTGGAAGGTATACTGCCAATACTGAATCCAAAATCGTTTAAACAGATGATCTTCAATGCCTCTCAAATGAGTGAGCAGCAATTGCGATGGAGCGGAATAATCAGTATGGTTATTGGTGCTGTTGCTATTTATGTGTTGAAACACTAATAATTTTTAAAAGCCTTTTTTAATCGCTTAAATTAGCGCTGAAATGAGATATTACAAACAATATGTTAAAAAAAGATCGCTGGTTATTGCCTGAAGGGATTCAGGAAGTTTTATCACCTCAAGCGTTAACAATTGAATCACAGCGTCGTTCTTTACTGGATTTATATCAAACATGGGGATTTGATCTGGTTGAACCGCCCATGATTGACTTTCTGGACTCCTTATTAACAGGAACCGGACATGATTTACAATTAATGACCTTCACTCTGACGGATCAGATTTCCGGCAAACTGCTAGGTGTACGTGCTGACATGACACCCCAGATCGCTCGTATTGATGCCCATCATATCAAGACTGAACAACCTTCGCGTTTTTGTTATATTGGGCAGGTGTTAAAAACCAAACTGGAAGGTTTTTCTCAATCACGCAGCCCATTGCAGGTTGGTATTGAACTGTATGGCCATAATGGTGCCTCCAGTGATATCGAAGTCTTATTATTAATGATCCAGACCCTGAGCAATGTGGGTCTTAAAGACTTTCATATTGATTTAGGCCATGTTGGTATCTTTCGCAGTATGGCACGCCAGGCTGAGTTAAGTGAAGCTGAAGAAGACACTTTATTTGATGCCCTGCAGCGTAAAGCAGTCACTGAATTATCAAGTTATTTATCGACTCTTGACATCAGTGATGAGCAAAAACAGCAATTTATGTCGCTGACTGATTTAAATGGTGATATTTCAGTGATTGATAAAGCACGCAGCATCTTAACCGGTGACGAAGTGCACAGAGAACTGGATAACCTGGAAACCATTGCCAAAGGCCTGCTTGCTCGCGTACTGGAGCAAACACTCTATTTTGATCTGTCTGAATTACGTGGTTATAACTATCATACCGGTGTGGTATTTGCCGCCTACCTGCCTGGTCATGGACAGGAAATTGCTAAAGGCGGGCGCTATGACGGCATTGGTAAAATCTTTGGTCGTTCCAGAGCGGCAACAGGCTTTAGCACGGATTTGACGCACTTAGTCTCACTGGTTTCCAACCTCGAAGCAGCTGATAGCAAAGAAACAATCTTTGCTCCGGCTATTGATGATGCAAAACTAATGCAAATGGTGTCACAATTGCGCCAGCAGGGTAAACGAGTGATTTGCGAACTGGCAGATTCCGACTCCAATGCACAGGCACTGGGTTGTACTCATACATTGAGTAATGACTCCGGCAAGTGGCAAATTCTTGAGGTGACTTCCGCCTAGGGAGTTATTGTATTACATAATTTTTAAATCTAATTATTGAGGATATTCAACATGGGTAAAAATGTCATCATCATCGGTTCACAATGGGGTGATGAAGGTAAGGGCAAGGTTGTTGATTTATTGACAGATAAAGCTGTAGCAGTCACTCGCTTTCAAGGTGGGCACAATGCAGGTCATACATTAGTTATTGACGGCAAAACAACCGTATTGCACCTGATCCCGTCGGGTATTCTCAGAGAGAACGTCCAATGCCTGATCGGCAATGGTGTTGTGCTGGCTATGGATGCGCTGGTTAAAGAACTCAAAGAACTGCAGGAGCAGGGCATTAATGCCAAAGAAAGAATGCTCATCAGTGAAGCCTGTCCTTTGATTATGCCTTATCACGTTGCCCTTGATCAGGCGCGTGAAATTGCCCGTGGTAAAAAAGCCATTGGTACAACAGGTCGTGGTATTGGTCCCGCTTATGAAGATAAAGTCTCACGCCGTGGTCTGCGTGTCGCTGATTTACTTAATGCTGAACTCTTTGCCAGCAAACTTAAAGAAGTGATGGAATACCATAACTTCGCTTTAGAGCACTATTACAAAGCAGATACTGTTGACTATCAAACTACTTTAGATGAAGCGCTGGGCTATGCTGAGGAAATTCGTCCCATGATTGCTGATGTCACTGACGTACTGCATACTTATCGTGAAAATGGCGACAGCATCTTATTTGAAGGTGCTCAGGGCGCATTATTAGATATTGATCATGGTACTTATCCTTATGTCACATCATCCAATACCACAGCCGGCGGTGCTGCCAGTGGTTCAGGTGTCGGTCCGCAGTATTTTGACTATATTCTGGGTATTACCAAGGCCTATACAACACGTGTCGGCTCAGGTCCTTTTCCAACGGAATTATTTGACGATATTGGTCAATACTTAGGTGAAAAAGGCAATGAATTTGGTGCAACAACAGGTCGTGAACGTCGTTGCGGTTGGTTAGATATCGTGTCATTAAAACGCTCTAACCAAATCAATAGTGTCACTGGTATGTGTATTACCAAGCTAGACGTATTGGATGGTTTAGACACATTGAAGATCTGTACATCATATGACATTGACGGTGAGCAAATTACGGCACCGCCTATTGGTGCTGATCTTTATGAAAAATGTGTTCCCGTTTATGAAGAAATGCCGGGCTGGTCTGAATCAACTGTTGGTGCAGAATCTTATGATGCACTGCCTGATAATGCCAAGGCCTATTTAAAACGTATAGAAGAACTAACAAAAACACCGATTGATATTATTTCAACCGCCCCTGATCGTGACGAAACGATTATTTTAAAACACCCATTTGAATAAATGGTTTGGTAACAGGCTAAGATATCTTAGCCTGTTATTAACACTCAAGGACAAATATGAGCCGAAATTCTAGTAAAGACACTGGCAACTACTCTAAAAATAAGCCTGAAAAAAAAACAGGTAATACAGATCCCTACGCCAAGCGCGAAGCAAAAAACTACGAAAACCCCATTCCAAGCCGGGAATTTATTATCGACCTTCTGCTTGAACAGCCGGAACCAATTAATCGCTTCCAGGTTGAAAAACTATTAAATTTGCAGGATCCTGATCAAAAAGAAGGACTACGACGCAGATTACGTGCCATGGAACGAGATGGGCAACTCTACTTTAATAGACGAAAATGCTATGAGTTGATTTCTGAACTGGAAGTGCTTGAAGGCATTGTCTCTGCTCATCCTGACGGCTTTGGCTTTGTACTGGCTGAAGATGGTGGCGGCGATTTGTTTTTGGGCATGCGTGACATGCGCAGAGTATTTCATGGTGATCGGGTTCAGGTTCGCTTTGCTGGTGTCGATAGAAAAGGGCGTCCTGAAGGCTCTCTGGTCAAAATCATTGAAAATAATACCAATACCATCGTGGGTCAGCTTGAAGATCGTGACGGCGTATTAATGGTTGTGCCTGATCATAAGCGCATTAACCACGATGTTATCATCTCAGCAGAACACACCTATGGTGCCGAAGTCGGGCAAATGGTGATGGTTGAGATCCTCTACTATCCAACACAATTTCAACGTGCGAAAGGACGAGTGATTCAAAATCTGGGCGGCCATATGGAGCCGGGTCAGGAAATCGATGTTGCTATTCGCAGCTATGATATCCCTCATGAATGGCCTATGATGCTCGAAGCAGAAATTGCTGATTTGGAACCCTCTGTTCCACAAGAGAGTAAAGTAGGGCGTGAGGATTTTCGTGAACATCTATTAGTCACTATTGATGGTGAAGATGCCAAAGATTTTGATGATGCCGTATGTTGTCAAAAAACTGACTCTGGTCCTAACAAAGGGGGCTGGCGCCTATGGGTTGGTATTGCTGATGTATCGGCTTATGTCGAGCGCGGCACAGCACTGGATGCAGAAGCAAAACGTCGTGGTACGTCAGTTTACTTCCCTGGACGAGTCATCCCTATGCTGCCGGAAGTACTATCTAACGGTTTATGCTCAATCAATCCTGATGTCGATCGTCTGACTATGCTGTGTGAGATGAATATCTCAGCAGCCGGTGAAGTGGTAGATTATCGTTTTAGCGAAGGCTTAATGCGTTCCCATGCTCGTCTTACCTATAATCAGGTAGCGGTAATGCTGCTTGATGGTGATGCGAAATTATGTGAAAAATATTTAGACTTATTACCTCATCTGCATGAACTGTATCAATTATATTTGGTACTGGCAAAAAAACGTGCCCAGCGTGGTGCCATTGATTTTGAAACCGTAGAAACACAAATTGTTTTCGGTGAACATAAAAAGATTGAAAAACTGGTGCCTATTGCGTGCAACGACGCGCATCGTGTCATTGAAGAATGTATGCTGGCAGCTAATGTCAGTGCGGCCAACTTCTTATTAGAAAACAAAATAGCCGCCCTGTATCGTAACCACAAAGGTCCAACCGATGAAAAACTCAAAGCATTAAAGGAGTTTATCACCCCTTTGAGTCTTGTTCTTGGCGGTGGAGATGAGCCTCAGGCTAAAGATTTTTCCAAGTTACTCAATGAAATAAAAGAGCGTCCTGATTTTGAAGTACTGCAGACTGTGATGTTACGCAGTTTGTCTCAAGCGGTTTATGAAGCAGAGAATGTGGGGCATTTTGGTTTGTCTTTTGATGCTTATGCGCACTTTACTTCACCCATACGCCGTTATCCTGACTTATTAGTTCATCGTGCCATTAAACATATAGTTCGTGGCCAAAAAGTATCAAGCTATAACTATACCCAGGAGCAAATGTCTGATTTAGGTCAACATTGTTCTATTACAGAACGCCGTGCCGATGATGCCACTCGTAATGCAATGGACTGGCTAAAATGTGAATACATGCTGGATAAAGTGGGCGAAGAATTTGATGGTAGAATCAGTACAGTCACGGGCTTTGGCTTGTTTGTTGTACTGGATGATATTCATGTTGAAGGCTTAGTTCATATCACAGCCTTGAAAGATGATTATTATCATTATGATAAAATAAATCACATCATGAAAGGTGAACGTACCGGGAGATCATTTCAATTAGGCGGTAAAATCAGTATCAAAGTGGCTGCGGTGAGTCTTCATGAGCGAAAAATAGATTTCGTGCTCAAAGGCTCAGAACATGGCATTGGCGAGAAGAAAGGCGGTTTTAAGAAGGGCCCTAAAAAAGGGGCTATACCTATGACCTATGAAAATGCTTGATTTTCATAGAGAAGAAGATCAAAATTATCCAATGACGCAAATTACTCTCATAGGCCATGAAAAATCAGCTCTAGAAATGCAACATAAGCATTCTGGAAATGGAAAAGAACGAGA
>JAIVER010000042.1 GCA_023864145.1 Thiohalomonas sp.
ACCGAGCATTGGAAAATCATTAGATTCTCGAATTAATGATAATTTCCAAGTGTTCGATCCTGCATTTTCAAGTTGATTGGGTATATATATTCTGTTATAAAAATAAGTGAGTATAGGCTTAATAAGCCTCATTTAGAAATACACCCTGAATTTTTATAAAATAGTTTTCTTTCTATCTATCTATGCATGAGTCGATTTGGAACTTAAAGTTCAGGTCAGGTTCTAAGTTGAGGGCTTTGGAAATAATTAATCAGTGTCTGTCATCAGCCACTAAAAATGAATGAATTAATCTGTAATACACATTAATTCGGAGAAAAAATGTATTTTAAACAATCTATAAAGTCTGCAAAGTTACTCGCTCTAACGATGATTCTACTAGTGAGTGCTTGTACCATGAACTCACAAAAGCCAGCAGCACAAAGCGAAGAACTTTTACCAGAGCAAACAAAGAACAAATCTTCCCAGACAGCAGCTAATGAAAAAAATAAAGCCCATGCCGTTTCGCCCGTCAAACCTGGACAGCCTGCACAAGAGTTAAACTCAGAGTTACTTTATGACTTGTTGGTGGCTGAATTAGCCTTGCAGCGCAATGATTACTCGCTGGCTTTTGATAACTACTATGAAGCGGCCAAAACAACACGTGATGGACGTTTAGCACAAAAAGCAACGCGCGTGACATTGTTTTCCAAAAATGATGAGCAAACGTTCAAAGCGGTAAAACTATGGTCAGAAATACAGCCTGAAAATATTGATGTTCAGCAGGTTTATGCCTCTTCTCTTCTCTCACAAAAACAAGATGCTCAAGCGATTATTTATTTACAAAAAGTGATTAATCTAAGTGATACGTTTGAAAATGGTTTTAAGCGAGCCATTACGATCATAGATACTATTGATGAACAGGAACGAGGCACCCGTATTTTTAATCAGATTGTCGCAGAGGAGCATAGCAATAAACCCCTTATAAAACTTTATCAGGCTAAGTTGGCATTTAAATTTGTTGATTATCCGACTACTGAAAAATACTTGAATGAATTACTGGCTATTCAAGCAGATTATCTGGATGCGCTGGTGTTGAAGGTTGATTTGCTCAAAAAGCAAAATAGAGATCTTCAGGCAATTCAGGTACTGGACAAAATAGTAGGTAAATTACCAGAAAATAAGGGGCTGAGATTAAAACTTGTCCGGCTATTAGTGAAAAGCAAACACTACGAGCAAGCTTTAGAACAAATTCAACGCCTTGCACAAAAAGAACTCGCACCTGAAGTTTTATTTGGCATTAGTTTATTATCAATTGAAATGGATAAACTAGATGAGGCTAAACAGTATCTTGAACGTCTACATGCACATAGATTATATGCCAGTGAATCGGCATATTTTATTGGTCAATTGGAAGCGGGTAGAAAAAACTACCCTGAGGCTGAAATCTGGTTTAAACAGGTAAAAAATGGCAAATATACTTTTGAAGCTTACCGTGGTTTAGTCATGGTTTATGCGCAACAGAAAAAATTTGAACAGGCGTTCAAATTGCTTGAGCATTCCAGTGCTGCTAATAGCAAACAAAGTACAGAAATTTTACAGATTAAGGCAGAAGTCTATGCCCAGGCTGAAAATCACATCAAAGCTTATGATATCTATACAGAAGCGTTGGCTTTAGCGCCTGACAATCATGATCTTCTATATTGCAGAGCAATGTTGGCAGAAAAATTTGGTCGTATTGATTTATTAGAAAAAGATCTCCATACCATCCTTGCTGCTAATACAAAAGATAATCAGGCGCTTAATGCCTTAGGTTATACCCTGGCTGATAGAACAACGCGTTATAAGGAAGCACGGCAATATATTGAACGTGCTTTAAAAATTAACCCTGAAGATGTTGCGACACTGGATAGCATGGGCTGGGTTTTATACAAAATGGGTGAACATAGTGAAGCGCTTAACTATTTGAAAAAAGCATATGATAACGATCCAGATTCTGAAATTGCGGCTCATTATGGTGAAGTTCTCTGGGTTTCTGGACAAACCAAGAAGGCTAAATTTATCTGGGATAAGGCTCTGAAAAGTGATCCGGAACATCATGTGCTCATTGATATAATGGCACGCTACCTAAAACAAGAGTGATATAGAATAAGAATGCGATTTATTAGTTTCACCTTTTTAAACTCAAGTCCTTTAACTCCTGGTCTTTTAAACTCTAGTTTCTTAAGCTCTGGTATCATAAAAAATGGTTTCTTAAAATCGGCCCTTTTAAAAAAGGGGAGCATAATTGTTATCCAGCGATGGCTATTAATATCCATTCTTTCATTATTTGTTTTGTCCTGTACAACTACGCCGACAGCTAAAAATGAACTGCAAATCTCAGGTAATATAGCTGATACGTGGCGTATTAATGGACGCATTAGTCTCACTAATGAACAAGAAAACTGCTATGCAAAATTCAACTGGAGGCAGAAAAAACAAGACTTTCAAATCAGTTTTTCCGGCCCATTCGGCGAGACCGAACTACAAATAAGTCAAATTAATAATCATATCCTCTTAAAAACACCCTCCGGTGAAAGCACCGGGAATGATCTTGAGCAACTCCTCTTTCAAGAAACGGGATTTAAATTTCCTATTAGTTCTTTAAGGTATTGGTCTCAGGGCTATCCTAACCCCGATACTGCTTCACAAATTAACTATAATGAGCAACAACAGATTAGTGATATTTTTCAGTCGGGTTGGCATATTCATTACCCCAGAAGGATGCAGATTGAACTATTATCAGGGAATAAAATATGGTTGCCAAAAAAAATTATCGCTACGGAACAAAATGTTAAAATCAAACTTATTATCACCAGCTGGCATCTTGGAGAGTCATGAAGGATGAGCTGTATGCAAACTGACAATAGCGATAAAGTATGGCTGGCACCCGCTAAAATTAATCGTTTTTTACATATAACGGGTCAAAGGGATAATGGTTATCATGAATTACAAACAGTATTCCAATTTTTGAACTATGCCGATGAGCTGCGTTTTACCATATTGGATCATAATGAAATTTCACATAATAATCCTTTGCCGGGTATTGAACCGAAAGATGACTTAAGCATAAGGGCCGCCAGACTTTTACAGCAAGAGATACAATGTCCGCTAGGTGTTCAAATCAGCATAACAAAGCGCCTTCCAATGGGAGGTGGTTTGGGTGGCGGCAGTAGTGATGCTGCAACCACATTAGTGGCACTGAATGAATTGTGGAATTTACAATTAGATATTGAGCATTTGGCCAGACTGGGTGTTCAACTGGGTGCTGATGTGCCTATTTTTGTGCATGGCTTTTCTGCCTGGGCGGAAGGCGTTGGAGAAAAACTTTCTGCCATTGAACTGGATGAATCCTGGTTTGTCGTATTAATACCATCTGTCTCTGTTTCGACAGCAGAGATTTTTTCTACACCATCACTTAAAAGGAATTGTAGTCCAATAAGTATCAGTGATTACCTGTCTGGAAAAGGGACTAATGTTTGTGAGTCTATTGTTAGTCGTCTTTACCCGGAAGTTGCCCAGGGGATAAAATGGCTGACTCAGTTTGCACCAGCCAGGATGACCGGAACGGGAGCATGTGTGTTTGCTGCGGTAGCATCAGAGCAGGAAGCTAAGCAAATTCTGTCAAAAAAACCAGAAAAATTTAACGGCTTTGTTGCACAAGGAAAGAATTTATCTCCATTGTATTCAAAGGCTTAATGCTATTTTCGTGAGTTTTGTCTATACTGGACTGGAATGGAATGGAATAAAAATAAAAAAATGAAATTAGGGTGTGACAATTGAAAATTTTCATCGTATAATGCTTCCCACATTTTTGGTAAGGCATCATTTGTTAGTTAAATAGCTGAGTAATTCCTCACCAGTTAACTGGATTTTATTACAATTCTCAACTTAATGAATTATCAATAAAAAGCAGAGTAAAATGTAGGTTATTATTGTTGGGCCGTTGCCAAGCGGTAAGGCACCAGGTTTTGATCCTGGCATGCGCAGGTTCGAATCCTGCCGGCCCAGCCACTTCTTTGACCGTCACCTTAATATCTCAAATCGATTATTAAAAATAAAATGTTGCAGTCGTTTCCAGAGATTCTTTTCTATTTTAAAACTGCTACAATTGATGTAATTTAAATGATTTGCATCCGGGGAACACACAGTGTCCGATTCAGATATGATGATTTTTTCGGGAAATGCCAACCCGAAACTTACACGAGATATTGCCAGACACCTGAACATCCCTTTAGGTAAAGCTTCAGTTGATACATTTAGTGATTCTGAAATTATGGTTGAACTACTGGAGAATGTACGTGGAAAAGACGTATTTATTGTTCAACCGACCTGTCAGCCTGCAAATGATCATCTTATGGAATTGATGGTAATGGCGGATGCCATACGTCGTGCTTCAGCACGTAGAATTACTGCGGTTATGCCTTATTTTGGCTATGCACGTCAAGATCGACGTCCCCGTTCTGCTCGTGTTGCTATTACAGCAAAAGTCATTGCAAATATGGTCTCAGGTGTAGGCATTGATCGAGTGTTGACCCTTGATCTGCATGCTGATCAGATTCAGGGCTTTTTTGATATACCGGTAGACAATGTCTATGCATCACCTATTTTGCTTGGTGATATCTGGCGCCAGAAATATCCTGATCTGATGGTTGTGTCACCGGATGTGGGTGGTGTTGTGCGAGCCAGAGCATTAGCCAAGCGTCTTGATGATGCTGATCTGGCTATTATTGATAAACGTCGTCCTAAAGCGAATGTGGCTAAGGTAATGAATATCATCGGTGATGTAAAAGGACGTTCTTGTGTTTTGATTGATGATTTGGTTGATACAGCAGGTACACTATCTAAAGCTGCAGGCGCTTTAAAAGAGCATGGAGCTTCCAAGGTCATGGCTTATATTACCCATCCGGTACTATCGGGATCGGCAATTGAGACTATTAATGCGTCTGAACTGGATCACCTGGTGGTAACAGATACCATTCCACTTAGTGCAGAAGCAAAAAAATGCAGTAAAATACGTCAATTGAGCTGCTCAATGATTTTAGGCGAAACAATGATGCGCATTAATCGTGAAGAATCGGTTAGTTCGTTGTATATGGATTAAATAAATTAGCTTTTATCACTTACTATAAAAGAAATTGCTAATAGATAAAAATTGGGATTAATTCCCGGGAGTCTTGGAAACAGCATTCCATTCACTCTGTCATTGGTCGCGGTGGCAGGAAACTTATTGTCGGATTGTAAATTGTTGAATACCGACAGACAAACTTTTTTATTTTGGAGAACACAAACATGACTGCAACTTTTACACTTACTGCAGAACTGCGAACTGATATAGGGAAAGGTGCGAGCCGCCGCCTGCGTCATGCAAACAGAGTACCTGCAATTATTTATGGAGCAAATAAAGAGCCTGCTATGCTTACTTTAGGCCTTGATGAGCTTTTTCATGCTAGTGAAGACGAAGCTTTTTTCTCACATATTCTAACGATTGAACTTGATGGTAAATCAGAACAAGTCATTATTAAAGACATGCAGCGTCATCCTGAAAAAATTCAAATAATGCATGCGGATTTCCAGCGTATTGATGCTGACCATGCTCTGCATGTGAATGTACCACTACACTTCTTAAATGAAGATATTTCTGTGGGCGTAAAAGCCGCTGGTATTGTCTCTCATGAAATGACAGAACTTGAAGTCTCCTGTTTACCAAAAGACTTACCAGAGTTTATCGAAGTTGATATGGCTGATCTGGATATTGGTGACTCAATTCACTTAACAGATATTGTACTGCCAGAAGGTGTTTCAAGTACTATCTTAATGCAGGGTGAAGGTCATGACCAGGCTGTTGCTGCTATCCACATGCCTCGTGGTGAAAAAATAGAAGATGAGACTGAAGGTGCTGCTGAGAGTACTGAAGAAGAGTAAACACTTCCAGTACACAGAAGTATTATAGAATAAAACAGAAGCCGCAAAATGAGCAGTGATACAAACAATATTCAAATAATTGCCGGATTAGGTAATCCTGGCAATGAATATGAAAGAACACGCCATAATGCCGGCTTCTGGTTTATCGATCAATTAATTTCCCACTACAATCTGACACTTAAAAGCGAATCCAAATTTTTAGGTGACGTAGCAAAACTTAATACGCCTTCCGGAAATGTCTGGTTATTAAAACCAACAACCTTTATGAATCGCAGCGGACAATCAATCGCCCGTTTAGCACAGTTCTACAAAATCAAACCAGAAGAAATTTTAGTCGTTCATGATGAGCTTGATCTACCTCCTGGTACGCTTAAGTTAAAACAGGGTGGAGGACATGGGGGACATAATGGCTTACGAGATAGTATTGTTCACTTAGGTAAAAATTTTTATCGCCTGCGCTTAGGTATCGGTCATCCGGGAAATAAAGAACAAGTTGTGGGATTTGTTCTTGGCAAAACACCACAAAATGAAAAAACATTAATTGAATCCTCAATTGATAAATCAATCGATTCAATTGAATTGATCATGCAGGGCGACATGCAAAAAGCAATGAATCAGTTACACGCCAAATAACTATCAGCAAAAACTTCTTATTAGACTCTTTAGTAAGAACAACATAGAACAGAGAAAATATCATGGGATTTAAATGCGGAATTGTCGGTTTACCTAATGTCGGTAAATCAACTCTCTTTAACGCTTTGACTAAAGCCGGCATTCAAGCCGAAAATTATCCATTTTGTACCATTGAACCCAATGTTGGTATTGTTCCAATGCCTGATCCCAGGTTGGATGTCCTGGCAGAAATTGTTAATCCAGAGAGAATATTAGCGACATCAATGGAATTTGTTGATATTGCTGGTCTGGTTGCAGGTGCCTCTAAAGGTGAAGGTCTGGGCAATAAATTTCTTGCCAATATACGTGAAACAGAAGCTATTGCACATGTTGTCAGGTGTTTTGAAAATGATGATATTGTCCATGTATCAGGTAAAATTGATCCCATAGATGATATTGAAATTATTAACACTGAATTAACTCTGGCTGATTTAGACAGTGTTGAGAAAGCTCATCACAAGGCGGTTAAAAATTCTAAATCTGGTAATAAACAAGGCCTTGCCCGTAAAGGGTTATTGGAAAAAATCATTGAGCATCTGGAAAAAGGTGAAACAGCCAGAACTCTGGGTTTAAGCGATGATGAAAAACTGGAGATTAGAGATCTGCAATTATTAACCTTAAAGCCCACAGTTTATATTGCCAATGTTGACGAAGATGGTTTTGCAGACAATTCGTACTTAGATAAAGTTATCGAATATGTAGAAAAAGAAGGTTCGGCTGTTGTCAGTGTCTGTGCCGAAATTGAATCAGAAATGCTTGAACTGGATCACGAAGAACTAAAAGAATTTTTGGACGACTTAGGCCTGGAAGAACCCGGCTTGAATAGAGTCATTCGTGCCGGCTATAAGCTACTTAATCTGCAAACCTATTTTACTGCGGGGATTAAGGAAGTCAGAGCCTGGACCATACCTGTTGGTGCGACAGCGCTAAAAGCAGCGGCAGTGATTCATACCGACTTTGAACGCGGCTTTATTCGTGCTGAAGTCATCTCCTATGAAGATTTTGCGGAGTTTAAAGGCGAAGCAGGTGCTAAAGAGAAAGGCAAATTACGGGTAGAAGGGAAAGAGTATATTGTTAAAGATGGTGATGTCTTACATTTTAGATTTAATGTCTGATCTTTAATAAAGAAAGATCATTGACAATTGATCTAAATAAAGTAGAATATGCGCCTCTCTTCAGTAAGAAGAAGAGAGTGATGGCTATGTAGCTCAGCTGGTTAGAGCACAGCATTCATAATGCTGGGGTCGGTGGTTCAAGTCCACTCATAGCTACCATATTTGAGAAAATGAAAGAGAAATTGCTCATTTTCTTGTTAATTTATAGTTTATTTATCCTATAAAAAAGAACTTTAAATAAAATGAAAATTAATGATAAAATGTGTTGACGGCAGATAAATACTGCGTATAATGCACCATTCATTCAGAGACACTCTTAGTTAATACTAAAGAAATTGTTGAATAAGTTGAATAAACAGTCACTTAGGCGTAAGGCCTGATGAACTGTTTGCTCTTTAAAAAGAAATCGAACAATTTGTGTGAGTTTTAGCAATCGACCTTTAACGTCAGTTTACTGATGTAAGAAGTCACAAAATTGAAAGAACTTAAACTAAGCGAGTAGAAGTAATTCATTTGAGATTGAGTTTGAGCGTTCCTCCTTTGGAACAAAGATCATTAAACTGAAGAGTTTGATCCTGGCTCAGATTGAACGCTGGCGGGATGTTTAACACATGCAAGTCGAACGCTAACAGCCTAGCTTGCTAGCGCTGACGAGTGGCGGCCGGGTGAGTAACGCGTGGAAACATGCCTATTAGTTGGGGACAACCTGTGGAAACGCAGGCTAATACCGAATACGTTCTATGGAATAAAGGTTGCCTCTCCATGGAAGCAATCGCTAATAGATTGGCCCGCGCTGGATTAGCTAGTTGGAGGGGTAAAGCCCTACCAAGGCGACGATCCATAGATGGATTGAGAGGATGATCAGCCACACTGGGACTGAGACACGGCCCAGCCTCCTACGGGATGCTGCAGTGGGGAATATTGGACAATGGGCGCTAGCCTGATCCAGCAATGACGCGTGTGTGAAGAAGGCCTGAGGGTTGTAAAGCACTTTCAATCGTGAAGAAGGACATAATGTTAATAGCGAACAGGCCTTCTTCACACACGCGGCATTACGCCAAGTAATTCCGATTAACACTTGCACCCTCTGTATTACCGCGGCTGCTAGCATAGAGTTAGCTGGTGCTTCTTCGCTATTAACAT
>JAIVER010000043.1 GCA_023864145.1 Thiohalomonas sp.
TTTACCGAGCATTGGAAAATCATTAGATTCTCGAATTAATGATAATTTCCAAGTGTTCGATCCTGCATTTTCAAGTTGATTGGGTATAGTAGCCTATAACGATGAACATAAGCGAACAATGTTGGGGAAATCATCAAGCAAGTGAACAGATCCTGTTTATTCATGGCTGGGGTATGAACAGCGGTGTCTGGACGGGTATTGCCGAATACCTGGCACAAAACTATCCTGACAAACTGATTCGCTCCGTTGATTTACCCGGTTATGGTCATAGTGCCGATTATTCAATTGCTGAACTGGGTGGTCAATATAACTCTCAGACGCTGGCGAAAAGTCTTGAACCTCTTATACAGGACAAACAAAGCAGAGTCATTGCCTGGTCAATGGGAGGGCTAGTAGCCATTGAACTACTGAGCAGACTCCTGAGAAAAAAAAGGCAGAATATTGCTCAGCTTATCCTGGTCAGTTCAACTCCGCACTTTGTCCAGGCAGATGACTGGCAATATGCGGTACAGGCAAAGGTGTTTGAAGAATTCAGCCAGAGTCTGAACAAGGATCATCATGCCACTCTTAAGCGTTTTCTGGCGATTCAGGCACTGGGTAGCCGCACTGCCAGAGAAGATATTAAAACCTTGCAGAAGCAATTGTTTTTACGGGGTGAACCTAGCTCAGAGGCTTTGTCTTATGGTTTACAGATATTATTAACTGAAGATAAAAGACAGCAGTTAAAACAACTCACAGATTGCCCGATCACACTGATCAGCGGCACTAAAGACAGATTAATTGCACATCAGGGTCAAAAGCAGCTGGCTGAGCAGGAAAATATTTCACTTTTCAGTATTCCATTTGCAAGCCATGCACCCTTTATTTCCCACCCTGAAGAATTCAAACAAATTTTGCAAAACGTTATATAATACAGGCAAATTTATCAATCTCAGGAAGATTATTTTTTGACCAAAACACTGCCTCAGCCTTTTACCAAACAACAGCTAAGAGATTCCTTCAATAAAGCAGCAGAAACTTATGATGCCTTTGCCATAGTGCAAAGAGAAGTTTGTGAGCGCTTACTTGAACGTCTAGATTATATTAAAGTGGAGCCGCAGATGATCCTCGATATCGGTGCAGGCACCGGGCAGGGGACTCAAGGGCTTGCACTTCAATACCCTGATGCGCATATTGTATCAATGGATATTGCAGAAAATATGCTGTTGAAAAATAGACAAAAAATACAAACTCAGTCCAGTCTTGCTGAAAAAGTGAAAAACCTCTTTAAAGCAAAACAGAGGTATCAATTTGTCTGCGCCGATGCTGAACAGCTGTCTTTTTCTGATGCCAGTATGGATATGATTTTTTCCAGTTTAACGATTCAATGGTGTCCTGATCTAACCAGACTCTTTAATGAATTTCGTCGGGTGTTAAAACCCGGCGGACTATTGATGTTTACCACCCTTGGAACTGAGACGCTGCATGAGTTAAGAGCCAGCTGGGCTGAAGTCAGTGATAAGATTCATGTTAATCATTTTGCTGATATGCATGATATTGGTGATGCGCTGTATAATGTACAGGTTGAAAATCCGCTTATGGACAATGAAATCATTGTGCTCAATTACCAGTCCATCAAGCAGATCCTTGTTGAGCTTAAAGCTGTGGGTGCTCATAATCAAAATACCGGTCGTGAAAAAGCATTGACGGGAAAAAACCGTCTTCAGGGCATGTATAAAGCCTATGAAAAGTTTCGTACCGAGGAAGGTTATCCCGTGACCTATGAAGTATTGTATGGTCATGCCTGGAATCCCAAAACTCCACTGCAAAAGACACGGTCCGATGCAAAAGTGCAGCAAACCTCGATTTCACTGGCACAGCTTAAAAGTACCTTAGGCTCACGAGAGCATTCATGAAGACTTACTTCATTACGGCCACAGATACGAATGCCGGTAAAACTTTTGTTTCTACACAACTATTACAGCACTGGAGCCGACAAGGATATAAAACTCTGGGTTTTAAACCAGTTGCCAGTGGCTGTCAGCAGACAGATAATGGTTTACGCAATGATGATGCACAAAAAATCAGAGCCGCTTCCAGCGTTGCATTGTCTTATACCAGTATCAACCCTTATACCTTTGAACCAGCCATAGCACCTCATATTGCCGCACAGCAAGAAGGTGTCAGAATTGAGATACAAACAATAGCACAGACTATTTTACAGCATCAGGATCAAGCCGAACGCCTGATTGTTGAAGGTGTCGGCGGCTGGCTGGTACCCTTAACTGCACAGGAAACGATGGCTGATCTGGCTGTATTATTAAATTTTCCCGCCATATTAATTGTCAATCTGCGTCTGGGCTGTATCAATCAGGCATTATTAACAGCACAGGCGATTGAGCAGACAGGAGTGAAGATTGCCGGCTGGATTGCCAATAATGCTGTTCCAGAAGCACAAAGAACAATGACTCATCAGGCAGAAAATATTCACAGCATAAAGGAGCGTCTCAATGCCCCTTTATTGGGTGTCCTCCCTTATTTATCCGAGACGGAATCGAACAATAATAAACACTTTGCTGATTATATTGATATGTAAAAATCTCTCCTTTGAGATAAAAGAGAAATGACCTGCAGTTGTATTAAAGTCTAACTTTACTATACTGAGGTTCTTTTTTTGTAACTATTTATTAGCGTTTATATCTAAATGACGTTTGTTAAGCCTATGGTCACTTATTTTTGTTAACAATGGGCTGAGTAATTGCCTTTTTCATCCTTTAATAAGAGATTCGGAGTTCCTATGTTTAAGCCTGTAACATTAATCATCGTTTTAGTTCTCTTTCTATCAGGTTATTGGTTTTACAATAGCATGGTGACACCTCAGGGTGATGGTACGGTCAGAGTAAAAAATTTGCCCTGGCAAATTACGGTGATTGATGATCATACTCTGCATGTGTTTGATCTGGATGTCGGTAAGGCAACACTTGGGGACGCCGTTAATATATTAAAAAGTGAATATAATCTGGCCTGGTTTGAAAATCAGGATGACAGCATCAGCCTTGAAGCTTATTTTATACGTGTCAGTATGTCCGGACTAAGAGCTAAAGTACTTCTGGAGCTGGATGCTGAAGGGTTGGATATCGACTATCTGAAAAAAAACTCAGGTAAACCAGAAATTCAGACATCACGTACCATAAAATATCCGCTGGATGATTTAGTACAAGAATTAGATAATCGTGTGATCCATTCACTGACCTATATACCTAAAGCAAATGTGGATGCTGAATTGTTCAAAAGTCGATTTGGTCAGGCAGAAGAAACAATAAAGCTGGATAAAAATACCGAATTCTGGCTTTATCCGCAAAAAGGTCTGGTCATACAGATTAGCCAGAAAGGCAAAGAAGTCCTGCAATATGTACCTCTGGCTGATTTTGAACGCTTAAGAAAAAGTGTTCAGGATACCGTTGAGCATGAAAAAAAGCAGCAAGCAGAATAACTTCATGAATGACTCAGAAAATCAGCCTGAAGCAAAACAGAGCAGAATAAAAACTGTCTGCAAGTCTGAACCTGATTATGTAGAATGCGATGCCTGTCGTTTATCACTACTATGTTCACCGGTAACAGTAGGGGATCATACCTATGATTTTACCGGGAAAATGGTTAATCGCAGGCATTTTTTTAAACCTGGATAAATGATTTTTAAGCAGGGAGAAAAAGCCGAATTAATTTTTGCCATTTCTGGAGGCTCACTAAAACTCATTGCTCATGTTAAAGACAGCGATAGAGTCATTGATTTTCGTATTCCAGGTGAATTGATTGATGTCTTCTCCTTAAATGAAGGCCATTATGCCTATAGTGCACAGGCTCTGGAAGACATTTATTTATGTGAAATTGGTAAAGAAACCCTGAATGATATTGTTTCACAAATTCCTGAGGTTCAGGGACGTTTGATGAAGCTGGTCAGTCAGGAGCTGATTAATATCCAAAAATCATCCATCTTAATGCGTGGCAATATTAATTCCGAAGAAAAAATAGCGGCTTTTATTCTCAATCTGGCCTGGCGCTATCAAAACAGTGGTTATTCCAGTCGCAAGTTTAAATTAAATATGACTCGTACTGATATTGCCGATTTCCCTGGCTTCTCCAAAGAGTCAGTGATCCGCTTATTTAAGAAATTACAACAAAGAAAGTTTATTCAATTTGAAGGCAAAAATGTCAATATTATTGATGTTGAAGTTTTACAGGATTTTGTTGGTATTAAACTGATTTAGTATCCAAACTTAAAACCCTCATATCATAACTGCTGCACTTTAATTCCCTTACAAAAAATAGGTTAAATCACACAATTAAAGAAATTTTACATAAAAATTGAACTTTTTAAAATTACATAAAAAACAAATAAAAACTAAGGGTTAATATGCATACTAAGGTTTGCTTTATGATTAATAGTGTCATATGCCGCCTTTTTATATTAGAAATCGTTGATACTTATCTAGAAAAAAGGCAAAATACCACCACAGAAGTTTCTTTGGGTGTTGTTGGCCGTAAAATAAGAGCTTCTGTAAAATTTTTTGGTCTTTTTTTTTAATAAAAGTTTGTAATAAATAATTGTGGAGAACAGTATGGAAGAAGCTGCAGCGGAGCAGAAGTATAACTTCGACGTTGTTCGCTGGTTTGCCGTAATGACCGCCGTCTACTTAGTAGCTGGTGCGTTAGTTGGGGTATATATTGCCTCAGAATTGGCCTGGCCGGTACTCAACTTTGACAGTCCTTATTTATCATTTGGTCGTCTAAGACCCTTACACACCAATGCGGTAATTTTCGCTTATGCTGGGTGTATCTTAATGGCAACCGCCTTTTATACCGTACAGCGTACCTGTGGTGTAAGATTGTGGAGCGATAAAATGGCATGGTTCACCTTTATTGGCTGGAACCTTATTATTCTCTCTGCTGTCATCACTCTTCCTTTAGGTATCACTCAGTCTAAAGAGTATGCTGAGCTGGAATGGCCGATTGACCTTGCAATCGCAGTGGTCTGGTTATCATTCATGTTCAACTTTATGATGACTATTGCTACACGTAAGACATCACATATTTACGTTTCTAACTGGTTCTTCATGGGAATGATGATTATGATCACCATTCTTCATGTGGTCAACAGTGCGGCAATCCCAGTAGGTGCTTTCAAATCTTATTCTGCTTACTCTGGTGTTCAGGATGCTATGATTCAGTGGTGGTGGGGACATAACGCAGTTGGTTTCTATCTGACAGCCGGCTTCCTGGGTATTATGTACTACTTTGTTCCAAAGCAGGCTAATCGTCCTGTCTTCTCTTATCGTTTATCTGTTATTCACTTCTGGGCTTTAATGTTTGGTTATGTATGGTTAGGTGCTCACCACCTTCAATATACAGCGCTTCCAGACTGGACAGGTTCTTTAGGTGCTGCCGTATCAATTGCCATGGTCATCCCATCATGGGGTGGTGCTGTTAACGGTATGATGACTTTATCAGGTGCATGGGATAAATTACGTAATGACTATGTATTACGTTTCTTAATCATGTCCTTAGCATTCTATGCAATGTCTACTTTTGAAGGTCCAATTATGTCAATTAAGACAGTTAACGCACTGTCTCACTATACTGACTGGACAATTGGTCACGTACACTCCGGTGCATTAGGCTGGGTTGCTATGGTTGGTATTGGTGCCTTGTATCACATGATGCCAAAGATTTTCCACACACCTATGTATTCTCAGGCATTAATCAATATGCACTTCTGGACTGCCACTATTGGTACCGTAATCTACGTTGTTGCCATGTGGGTATCTGGAATCATGCAGGGTCTGATGTGGCGTGCTTATGATGATTATGGAACACTGGCTTACACCTTTGCAGAAAGTGTGGAAGCAATGCATCCATATTACGCAATGCGTGCAATCGGTGGCGGTATCTTCCTGCTGGGTGCAGTAATTATGCTGTTTAACATCATCATGACTGTCCTGAAAGCTAAAAATGCAGGTTTAGTTAAAGCGGCAAAAACTGCTGCTGTAGCGGCGTAAGGAGGAATTACCTATGTCAAATACAAAAGCGTCGGAAAATACACAATTAGTAGGTTTGCAGGACAGAGCAGAACGTAATGTCTGGCTGTTTGCTTTTTTAACCTTCCTTACGGTCTCAGTTGCGGGCTTAGTGGAAATTGTGCCTTTGTTCTATCTCGATAGTGCATTACCCGCTAAAAATATTCCAGGCGTAGTCTGGGACAGAGGCGATAAGTCTATGGATGACTGGAAAGAAGGCGATGGTGTTCGCCCTCTGAAGCCGCTTGAATTAGCAGGACGTGACATCTATCAACGTGAAGGCTGTTATTTGTGTCACTCACAAATGATTCGTCCTTTCCGTGATGAGAAAGAACGTTATGGTCATTATTCACTGGCTTCTGAGTCAATGTATGACCACCCGTTTCAGTGGGGTTCAAAGCGTACAGGACCTGATATTGCACGTTTAGGCGGCAAATATTCAGATGAATGGCATATTGCACATTTAATTGCTCCTCGTTCTGTTGTGCCTGAGTCTGTTATGCCGAACTATCCATGGTTTATGGAGGATACGGTTGATGGTGAAGAAATTAAAGCACATATGCGTGCTTTAAGAATTGTGGGTGTTCCCTATACTGATGCGGATATCGAAAGCGCCGCTGCCATTACAGGTAAAACTGAAATGGACGCAATGGTTGCCTATCTGCAGGTACTAGGAACAATGATTAAATTCCAGGAAGGAGTAGAGTACCGTGAGTAATGACTCTTCTACAGCAACAACAGAAGGAAGTACTCAAGGTTTTTTTTACACTGACTGGAGTGCAATGACATCACATGATTGGGCAGGACTGATTATTACATCAGTGACCTTTGTCCTCATGGTCATTGCTTACTTCTACGTTTTTCGTTCAAAAAATAAGGATAAATTAGAAGCACAAAAATATATGCTTATGGACGATGAACCCACAACTACGGATACGGAGAAAAAATAATGTCGGAACATAATCCTTTTCCAGACGAAGGTAATACAGGACATATTTGGGATGATAATCTAAGAGAATTAGACAATCCCCCACCAAACTGGTGGATGATGGCCTGCTATGCCAGTATTGCGTTTATTATCGGCTATGTTGTTATCTACCCAGCTATTCCTATGTTTGATAGTTACAACATAGGTGAAGTCGTCGAAGGTGGTGTTATCAAAGGTGGTATTACTAAAGGTGTGACTGGTTGGACTGCGATTGCTGAATACAAAGCTGCATTAGCAGAAGTTGAAGCCGTACGTAAGCCTTATGAAAATAAAATTGCGGCTATGTCAGCCAAAGAAATTCTTGCTGATGAAGGTCTTTCTACTTATGTAGAACATTCAGGCAAGGTGATTTTTGGTGATAACTGTGCAGCATGTCATGGTACTGGTGGTGCGGGTAACGTTGGTTATCCTGTACTGGCAGATGATGACTGGTTATTTGGCGGCACTATCGAGCAAATTCAGACTACGATTAGCACTGGTAAGAAAGGTATGATGACTGCTTACGCGGCCACTTTATCTGAAGCTGAAATCGACACTCTGGCGAACTATGTTGTTGGTTTGAGTGAAGGTCAGAGCGATGAGAAAGGTAAAGCTTTATTCCAGTCTAATGCATGTTTTGCATGTCATGGTATGGATGCAAAAGGTATGGCTGCTCTAGGCTCTGCAAATCTGACAGACGGCATCTGGCGCTTTGATGAAGCTGACAAATTAGCAAGTGCCAAGCGCACTATTGCTCATGGTGTTAATGCATTTGGTGATGCAAAAACCAGAAATGCTGAGATGCCTTCATTTAAAGATAAACTGTCTGAAGCTGATATTAAGAAGATGGCTGTTTATGTTTATAAATTTGGAGGCGGTAAATAATACCTTATTTCATAATATGAAATAAGGTATTATCATGCTAATATTTTATTTCAGTGTCCAGTCTTTGATTAAAATAACTATTAAATGATTTTGATCAATTGGATACTGAGATAAAAACGCTATGATGAAGCTTAAGTTAAGCACAAGAAGAATTTTTCTATTAGTGCTTATCCTAGTTGATATAGAGGTGTTCAAATGAATGATGCTGTATTTTGGGGTTCGATCGGAGCTGTTGTTATCTGTGTTGTAATCTTTGTTTATATTGGCTTTATGGCCATGAAGAAAATCAATACCGATCACAGTGAAGACTAAAGATACTTAATGCTGTAAAAAAAGAGAGGTTTAGCCTCTCTTTTTTTTTGTATTTTTAAGTGAATTAAAACGTTTGTGTAACATAACTAAAGTTTAGAGCGATAGCTCACCCTTGAGTGGCCTGTTTTTCTCAAATGTTCTTTAACAAATTATTTATAACAAGCTGATTTGAAGTGTGTTTATACAAATACTTCAAATTGCTTTAATATATCCGTGTCAGGCGGCTGGAATTTTTGGGACTTTAGGTTCCACCAGTCTCTGATCCGAACATGCGAAAAATACTTTAGCAAGCCTAAACGTATTCGGCCTGCAGTGACAGCTTTATTTCTTTGCCATGGAGCATTGGTTAACAAACCATCAAGTTTATCAGGACATTTGATGGCCAGTAATTGTGGCAAGATATACCCATGACCTATGAAAATGCTTGATTTTCATAGAGAAGAAGATCAAAATTATCCAATGACGCAAATTACTCTTACAGCCCATTAAAAATCAGCTCTAGAAATGCAACATAAGCATTCTGGAAATGGAAAAGAACGAGATAGAATCAAAGCCATCCTACTTTGCTCTGAAGGCT
>JAIVER010000044.1 GCA_023864145.1 Thiohalomonas sp.
ACCGAGCATTGGAAAATCATTAGATTCTCGAATTAATGATAATTTCCAAGTGTTCGATCCTGCATTTTCAAGTTGATTGGGTATAGAATGCCTAATTGAACGGAGCAAATTTTGGTAGACCTGATTTTATCCATTTATGAAATACCGGTTATAAATATACTTGTCAAGATCATTGCGATCCTGCTGCCGTTATTATTAACTGTGGCTTATTTCACCTATTTTGAACGAAAAATAATTGGCTATATGCAAGCACGTATCGGGCCAAACCGTGTCGGACCAAGAGGCTGGCTGCAGCCTATTGCCGATGCCATGAAATTGATGTTTAAGGAAATTATTTTTCCTTCTGGTGCGAATAAAATACTCTTTATTATTGCGCCAACGCTTGCTATTTCAACAGCTTTAGCGGCTTGGGCTGTTATACCATTTGGTGCAGAAATGGTTCTAGCTGATCTGAATGTTGCTTTACTTTATATTCTTGCGATGACCTCAATCGGTGTTTATGGTGTCATTCTGGCGGGCTGGTCTTCTAACTCTAAATACGCCATTATGAGTACGCTGAGAACAGCGGCACAAGTGGTTTCTTATGAAATTGCCATGGGTTTTGCTCTGGTCGGTATTGTTATGGCTGCAAGAAGTCTTAATATCGGCGATATTGTTGCCGGGCAAAGCGGCAGTATCTGGGACTGGTATATGTGGCCGCTGTTACCGCTTTTTGTTATTTACTTCGTCTCCGGTGTAGCAGAGACCAATCGTGCACCATTTGATGTGGCAGAAGGTGAGTCAGAAATTGTTGCCGGTTACCACGTAGAATATTCTGGTATTTTATTTGGCATTTTCTTCCTGGCTGAATATGCCAATATGATCCTGATTTCCATAATGGCTGCCTTATTATTTATGGGCGGCTGGTTATCACCCTTTCAAGGTGTTGAATTTTTAGGGCTGAGTTCAAGTTTCCTTGCAGGTTCCAGTATTGTCTGGTTACTCAGCAAAACCGCAATATTTATGTTCTTGTTTCTATGGTTCAGAGCAACTTTCCCGCGCTATCGTTATGACCAGATCATGCGCTTAGGCTGGAAAGTCTTTATACCAGTAACAATCGTCTGGATTTATATGATTGGCATTATGTATTATGTAGAATTAGCACCCTGGTTCGTTAAGGGTTAGGTTAAGGGATACTGACTGGATAATATGATAATGAAAAATCTGGAAATAATCTCCTGGAGATAGCAGTGACAAAAACCACTTTAATTAAGATAGCTTGTGTAAGGAGTATTGGGTGAAACAATTGACTCAATTTTTGAATAGTCTATTTTTGGCCGAACTCTTTAAGGGCCTGACCGTGACTGGCCGTTATCTTTTTAAGAAAAAAATAACAGTGCAATATCCTGAAGAAAAAACACCACAGTCTTTTCGTTTTAGAGGATTGCATGCACAACGTCGTTATGCCAATGGTGAAGAGCGTTGTATTGCCTGTAAATTATGTGAAGCGATTTGTCCTGCACTGGCTATCAGCATTGAGTCAGAAGAGCGTGAAGACGGCTCGCGTAGAACTAAAAGTTATGATATCGATTTAACGAAATGTATTTTTTGCGGTTTCTGTGAAGAATCCTGTCCGGTGGATGCCATTGTTGAAACACGGATTTTTGAATATCATGGTGAAGAAAAAAGTGATTTGTACATGAGCAAAGAAAAATTACTTGCAGTTGGTGACAAATACGAAGAACAAATTGCAGCAGATAGAGCAAATGATGCTCCTTATCGCTGAGCTTTCTTTTTTAAACAAAAGTTTTAATAAAAGTATTAATAAATTAAGAATACAAAATAAGCTAGAGTAAGAGATAAATCTCAACTCTACCTAATAACGAACAGGCAGTGTTTAAACTGCCCAGCGTGGATAATAGTTTATGGAAACAATTGTTTTTTATGTTTTTTCAACCTTTATGATCCTGTCCGCCTTAATGGTGATCACAGTTCATAACCCGGTACGAGCGGCATTTTTTCTCGTGTTGACTTTTTTTGCTTCGGCAGCAGTCTGGCTATTATTAGAAGCTGAGTTTTTGGCGATTATCCTGATTATTGTGTATGTAGGTGCTGTTATGGTGCTCTTCCTTTTTGTGGTAATGATGCTGGATGTTAATCTGGCAGAACTAAAAAAGGGTTTTGTAAAGAATCTGCCACTGGCAATAATTGTTGCTCTGGCAATGTTTGCCATGATTTTTATGGTGGTCGGCGGCGAACAGTTTGGCATCCAGAAGTTCGCTGTACCAGAACGTCATGCTGCTGATTATAGTAATGTGTCGGCATTGGGTCAGGTTCTTTATACTGAATACGTCTATTCTTTTGAAATCGCGGCTGTGATTTTGTTAGTGGGTATCGTTGCTGCCATCAGCTTAACACTCAGACGTCGTCCTAATACCCGGCATCAGAAGGTTGAAGATCAGGTTGCTGTTAAATCTGCCGACCGTCTACGTGTTGTTAAAGTAGAAACTCAGCCAAGAAAACACACAATAGCTAATGCAGAGGTAGAAAAATAATGCTGATATTAACTCATTTTCTGGTGCTGAGTGCCATTTTGTTTTCGATTAGTTTAGCCGGGGTTTTTATTAATCGTAAAAACGTCATTATTCTGCTGATGTGTGTTGAATTGATGCTGCTGGCTGTTAACACTAACTTTATTGCCTTTTCCTATTTTCTGGGCGATACCGCAGGACAAGTATTTGTTTTCTTTATTCTCACAGTTGCTGCGGCTGAAGCTGCAATTGGTTTGGCAATTTTGGTCGTCTTGTTTAGAAATAAGCGCACGATTAATGTTGAAGAACTTGATACATTGAAGGGTTGATCCAGTGTTTGAAAATTATAGCGACTCACAAGTTTATCTTGCCATAGTTTTGGCACCGCTTATCGGCTCCATTATTGCTGGTGTGTTTAATGCCTATATCAGTCGTGCGGTAGCACATACTGTGACCATAGCAGGTGTTGGACTATCTTTTATTCTGGCTCTGTTTGTTTTTAAATACTTTGCTTTTGATGGTGCTCAGGCCTATAACGAAACCGTATATACCTGGCTGGTCAGTGATGGTATTCGCTTTGAAGTCGGCTTTTTAATTGATAATCTGACATCAATGATGCTGGTTGTCGTCAGTTTCGTTTCCTTAATGGTGCATTTATACACTATTGGTTATATGCAGGAAGACCCCGGCTATAAACGCTTCTTTAGTTATATTTCACTGTTTACCTTCTCCATGTATATGCTGGTAATGTCTAATAACTTCCTGCAATTATTCTTTGGCTGGGAAGCCGTTGGTCTGGTTTCTTATCTGCTGATTGGTTTTTATTACAAGAAAGAAAGTGCTATTTTTGCCAATATGAAAGCCTTTCTGGTAAATAGAGTAGGTGATTTTGGTTTTATCCTGGGTATTGCCGGCGTACTAATGGTCTTTAATACTCTGGATTATGCCGATGTATTTGCTATGGCTAATTCTAAAGCTGATTTAACAATAGAGATTATTCCCGCTGACTTCTTGTTTGGTGGTGAGTGGTCAATGATGACCGTCATCTGTATCTTATTATTTATTGGCGCCATGGGTAAATCAGCTCAGGTACCGTTACATGTGTGGCTGCCTGATTCAATGGAAGGTCCTACACCAATTTCAGCATTAATCCACGCGGCAACTATGGTTACTGCAGGTATCTTTATGGTGAGCAGAATGTCACCACTATTTGAATTATCAGAAACTGCATTGTCATTTATTCTCGTTATTGGTGCTGTCACTGCATTATTTATGGGCTTTTTGGGTATTATTCAAAATGATATTAAACGTGTGGTCGCCTATTCGACATTATCTCAACTGGGTTATATGACCGTTGCACTGGGTGCTTCTGCTTACTCTGCGGCAGTATTTCATTTGATGACTCATGCTTTCTTTAAAGCCTTATTGTTCCTTGCTGCAGGTTCAGTCATTATTGGTATGCACCATGTTCAGGATATTCGTAAAATGGGCGCCTTGAAGAAATATATGCCGATCACCTATTGGACTTCATTACTGGGTACGCTTGCTCTGATCGGCTTCCCGGGTTTCTCAGGTTTCTATTCAAAAGACAGTATTATTGAAGCCGTTCATGCATCGTCAATTGCCGGTTCTGATTTTGCTTATTATGCTGTTTTAGCCGGGGTATTTATTACCGCTCTTTATAGTTTACGACTGTTCTTTATTGTGTTTCACGGTGAAGAGAGAATGGATCATCACACTAAAGAGCATTTAAAAGAATCGCCCTGGGTTGTTACCGTACCATTAGTATTACTGGCTATTCCTTCTGTCATTATTGGCGGCATGACCATCAGCAGTGTTTTATATGGTGATTACTTCAACAATGCTGTCATTGTGCAGCAGGCTCATGATGTCTTAGGACACTTAAAAGAAGATTATCATGGTCCTTTATCTATGATTCTGCATGGCATTAGATCAGCACCATTTTTTCTGATGGCTGCGGGTATTGCAACGGCCTGGTTTTTGTATATGAAAAATCCTGAGTTGCCGGCAAAGATCAAAGATTCATTTGGTTTAATTTACGATATTCTTGATAATAAGTACGGTTTCGATACATTTAACGAAAAAGTAATTGCTGCTGGTACTCGTGGTTTAGGAAATATTTTTTCCAAATTCGGCGATATTATGATTATTGACGGCTTAGTTGTTAATGGTTCAGCCAAGAGCGTTGCCTGGTTCTCAGGAATTATAAGACACGTACAAACAGGTTATTTATATCATTATGCATTTGCCATGATCCTGGGATTAATCGGGCTATTGGCACTGGTTATCTTTTAAGTCGTTCTAATAAGAGCTGGTTTAAGATAAGTTAAAGAATTTTTACATGATGCTTAGAAGTCAGAGTAAAAATTCATAATAAAGATTTTTACTAAAAAGGGTATTTAATTCATGTTTTCAAATTTGCCGTTATTGAGTCTGGTGATTTGGACTCCCATCATCGGTGGGATGCTAGTGCTGGCAATTGGAAGTAAAAATAATATAGAAGCAAAAGTGCTGGCTTTATTGGTTTCTTTGGTGACACTGGTGCTTTCAATCCCGTTGTGGACACAGTTTGATACCAGTCTTGCCAGCATGCAGTTTGAAGAATTAATCCCATGGATTAGTAGTTTTCATATTAATTATCATATCGCTGTTGACGGTATCTCCATGCCGTTAATTCTACTCACCACATTTATCACGGTTATCGTAATTATTGCCGGTTGGAAGGTGATTACCTATAAAACCGCTCAATATATGGCTGCTTTCTTAATTCTTGAGGGATTAATGATTGGTGCTTTTGCCTCTGTGGATGCCATCCTGTTCTATGTATTCTGGGAAGCACTATTGATACCAATGTTTGTCATTATTGGTATCTGGGGTGGCCCAAATCGTGTTTATGCCACTATTAAGTTTTTTCTTTATACCTTTCTGGGTTCAGTGTTAATGCTGATATCTCTACTCTATATGTATATGCATGCGGTGGATGTAAATGGTGTCGGTACATTCAATATTCAGGACCTGCATAAATTACCACTGTCATTAAATGCACAGATATTAATATTCTTATCCTTTTTATTAGCCTTTGCCGTCAAAGTACCTATGTGGCCGGTACATACCTGGTTACCGGATGCGCACGTTGAAGCACCCACAGGCGCTTCAGTGATTCTGGCTGCTATTATGTTAAAACTGGGTGGTTATGGTTTTGTCAGATTTAGTTTGCCAATTACTCCTGATGCCAGTATGACACTGGACTGGCTGGTTATTCTATTATCATTAATCGCAATTGTTTATATTGGCTTTGTTGCTTTGGTTCAAGCTGATATGAAGAAACTGATTGCTTATTCATCAATTTCGCATATGGGCTTTGTTACCTTAGGTTTCTTCCTGTTATGGAAGATCACCGACAATACTGGCTCAGCCTCAGGTGCTGTTCTAGGCCTTGAAGGTGGTATGGTACAAATGATATCACACGGCTTTATCTCTGCCGCAATGTTCTTAAGTGTTGGTGTTTTATATGACAGAATGCATTCACGTATGATTAAAGATTATGGTGGTGTAGTGAATACTATGCCTGCTTTTGCCACCTTTGCTGTATTTTTTGCTATGGCGAATGCCGGCTTACCGGGAACTTCAGGTTTTGTGGGTGAATTTATGGTTATTATGGCAGCCTTTAAAGCGAATTTCTGGTATGCTTTCTTAGCTGCTATTACCCTTATTCTTGGTGCTGCTTACACCTTATGGATGATCAAACGCGTTGTTTTCGGCCCAATTGCCAATGAACAGGTTGAGCATTTAGATGATATGTCGGGACGTGAGTTCTTTATGATGCTGCTGCTAGCTGTTGCTGTGTTAATTATAGGACTTTATCCAGCGCCATTATTAGAAGTCATGCATGCCAGTATTGATAATCTGGTAGCTCATATATCTATAACTAAAATACCTTAAAATAACAGACTCCTCTTCTCTTACAAACAAAGAGTTAAATAGTGAGTTTAGTATGCTCAATTTTAATTGAGCAGAAACAGGACTAGAGTAAGAATACTATGAATTTTGTAACACCTGATTTTATGCCAGCCATGCCGGAAATCTTCTTACTGTCGATGCTGTGTGTCATCATGATCATTGATTTATTTTTGAAAGATGAAAGCAGGGGCGCGACTTATGTTCTTTCATTAATTGCCTTAATTGCTACCGCTTTTCTGTCATTCTCTAATTTCTCAACAGAAAGCATTACGACCTTCAATGGCTCTTTTATTCTTGATCCTATGGCCACTATCTTAAAAATAGCCATCTGTATTATTGTTGTCGGCGTTTTCATTTACGCAAAAGACTATCTCAAAGATCGAAATATGTATAAAGGTGAATATTTCACCCTGGGTTTATTCGGCGTACTTGGCATGATGGTGATGGTCTCTGCCGGTAACTTCCTGACTGTTTATCTGGGCTTAGAACTACTCTCGTTATCAATGTACGCCATGATTGCTATGCAGCGTGATTCTATTGTTGCTTCAGAAGCAGCCATGAAATACTTTATTCTGGGTGCTATTGCGTCAGGTATACTCCTTTATGGTATGTCCATGGTTTATGCTGTTACCGGCTCTTTGGATTTAGCAACGATTAATAAAGCGGTTTCAGGTGCTGATCGAGTGGTGATGAGCTTTGGTTTGGTGTTTATTATTCTGGGTGTTGCCTTTAAACTGGGTGCTGTACCATTTCATATGTGGATGCCGGATGTTTATCATGGCTCACCAACCTCAGTCACTCTGTATATTGCCAGTGCACCAAAAATTGCCGCCTTTGCTATGATGTACCGTTTACTAGTTGATGGTCTGGCAGGTATGCAGGCTGACTGGCAAATGATCTTAATAATCCTTTCAGTATTATCTATGGTGTTTGGTAATATCGTTGCCATAGCACAGACAAATATAAAACGTATGCTGGCTTATTCAACGATTTCACATGTCGGCTTTATCATCATGGGTGTTGTTGCCGGTACTCAGGCAGGCTATGGTGCTTCAATGTTTTATGCCATTGTTTATGCCATTATGAGTGTTGCTGGTTTTGGTATGATTGTCCTGCTGAGCCGCGCAGGATTTGAAGCTGAAAATATTGAAGACTTTAAAGGACTTAATCAAAAAAGTCCGTGGTTTGCCTTTGTTATGATGGCTATTATGTTTTCCATGGCAGGTGTACCCCCATTCCTGGGTTTCTGGGCAAAAATTACTGTTTTACAAGAAGCAGTTAATAGCGGTTTCCTCTGGTTGGCCATTGTTGGTGTACTGGCTTCAGTGATTGGTGCTTTTTATTATCTTAGAGTGATAAAAGCGGTTTACTTTGATAAGTTGGTTGATGAAACTCCAATACAGGCCAGTATGGATATCCGTCTGACATTAAGTTTAAATGGTATGGCTATTCTTGCTCTGGGTCTTTATCCAACAGTCCTGATTACATTGTGTATCACTGCCTTTACCCGAGCCATTTAGCAAACTTTTAAAAAAAGCCTGTCTTTGACAGACTTTTTTTTGCTTAAAATTTAAGAGATGACCTTATTTATAAGGGAAAATATCATAAAAGTCATTTTTTATTGATATAGATCAATAAAATAACTAATATAATTACCAACTAAAATACTAGGTATTATAACTGGAAAATCAAAATGGCTAGAAAAGGCGTAAAACGTTCAATACAAGTTTGGGGCTGTGACCTTGAAGATGGAACCAAAATTACCAATAATGATGAAGGTATTGTCAGTGTTATTGGTATCGGTGATAAATCCGTTACAGTAACGGATATCAATCACAATGAAAGAATTGTCGAGGGTGCACGCTGGCTATCTTATGTCCCACGTCAAAATTAGTAAATTTGTGTGCAGGTGTGAATTTTCAAAAATTTTAAGCTGAACAATTCTAATTCCTGTACACTTTAAGCAATACCGGATTAGGGTGCATTTTGCTCTAAGTGAGCATAGGCTTAAGAAGCGTTATTTAGGAATATACCCATCACCTATGAAAATGCTTGATTTTCATAGAGAAGAAGATCAAAATTATCCAATGAGGCAAATTACTCTTACAGCCCATGAAAAATCAGCTCTAGAAATGCAACATAAGCATTCTAGAAATGGAAAAGAACGAGATAGAATCAAAGCC
>JAIVER010000045.1 GCA_023864145.1 Thiohalomonas sp.
GGCTCCTTACTAGCTGATGGCTCCTTACTAGCTGATGGCTCCTTACTAGCTGATGGCTCCTTACTAGCTGATGGCTCCTTACTAGCTGATGCCTCCTTACTAGCTGATGGCTGAGCATGAGTATTAGAAGCTTTTTGATCCGCTGTTGCCGGTGTGTTTTTAGTCACTGCTTTTTTACGTGTACTGACTCTTCGTCCTGTGCGTCTTGAACCTGAGCCGCGTAACGATTTTTTCTTATCAGGAGAGGTTGGGCTTTCATTGTCTGAGGAAGTTTCAACTGTTTCAGGAATGTTTGATTCCAGTGCTTTATCAGCTTCTTTCTGAACAGGTACTGTTTCCATGTCATTGTTTGATTTGACGGTCTCTGCATTCTCAACTTGAGTTGATGTTTCAGCATTTATTTGTTCAGGTTTTTTTGCTGATTGCTGTTGTTTACCCTTAGAATCTGCTTTTCTGCGTCCCTCTCCCTTAGGAGCAGGTGCACTTGTTTTCCTGGCAGGTTGCTCTGATGGTGTCTTTTCACCCATTGATTCAAAGATTGCAGGTTTTTCTATTGATTTAACCGCAGGATTTTCATGTGCCTGCTTGCGTGATTTACTACTGCTTTTCTGGGTATGTTTAGTATCATCACGTTTATTTTGTTTTTGAGGCTTTTTACGAGTGTCACGGAGCTCACTTTTCCTGCGTTGATCTGATTTGCGATCGGAGCGTTTGTTTTGGGCTGAGCTTCTGGTACTTCTTCTTGCTCTGGCTTCTTCCGCTGTTATTTCTTTATCAGGAGCATTAGCAGATTCACGACGATTAAATAAAGATGTCCAGATACGTCTGACTAAAGTCAGTGGCTGACTTTGTTGTTGTACTTGCAGGCTTGTAGGTGCTTTGACGACTGGCTCTTCATATTTAGCGGGCTCAGCAATCATACGGTTAGCTTCGTCATCACTAAGAATTCGATTGAAATTATAGCTATTAACCTGATATTGTTCAGTCAAATTTTCATCGCTGCGAATACGTTCGATACGATAATGTGGTGTGACCAGACTTTCATTAGGTATCAGAGTCACTGTGATTTTTTGTCGACTTTCAATCTCGCTGATAATATCACGTTTGTCATTCAGTAAGAATGTTGCAACGTTAACAGGTAATTGAGCCAAGATACGGCCTGTGCTCTCTTTCATTGATTCTTCTTCAATGATCCGAAGTACAGACAAACCAAGAGAATCAATGCCGCGAATGGTGCCGTGACCACTACAACGAGGGCAGGTGATTTGACTGGATTCGCCCAGAGAGGCTTTTAAGCGTTGACGAGACATTTCAAGCAGACCAAAGCGTGAGATACGACCAACCTGAACGCGTGCACGATCCAGTTTTAAGGCATCTTTCATACGATTTTCTACTGCTCGCTGGTTTTTAGCAGGAGACATGTCGATAAAATCAATGACGACTAAACCACCGAGATCACGTAAGCGTAACTGTCTGGCAACTTCATCAGCCGCTTCTAAATTAGTGTTTAATGCCGTTTCTTCAATATCAGCACCCTTAGTGGCTCTGGCAGAGTTAATATCAATTGAAATTAAAGCTTCAGTGTGGTCTATGACAATAGCACCGCCGGATGGCAGTGTGACTTCACGTTGAAAAGCGGTCTCAATCTGGCTTTCAATCTGGTAGCGTGAAAATAAAGGAATATTATCACTATAAAGTTTCACTTTATGAAGGTGTTGCGGCATGACCTGCTGCATAAAGTCATAGGCTTCTTTATAGGTTTTTTCTTCATCGATAATGATTTCAGTAATCTCTGAACGCAGATAATCACGAATGGCACGAATAACGATATTGCTTTCCTGATAGATCAGAAAAGGGACTTTACGTTCAACGGATGTGCTGTCAATGGCTCTCCATAAATGAAGCAGGTAATCCAGATCTAATTGCAGCTCTTCAATACTCTTACCAATGCCTGCTGTACGGACAATTAAGCCCATTGATTCAGGGGGATTAAGCTGATTTAGTATTTCTTTTAATTCGGAGCGTTCTTCGCCCTCGATACGTCTGGAGATACCACCTGCTTTGGGGTTATTAGGCATTAAAACTAAGTAACGGCCCGGAAGACTGATGAAGGTAGTGAGCGCTGCACCTTTATTGCCACGCTCTTCTTTATCAACCTGAACAACAACTTCCATTCCTTCACGAACTAATTGGGCAATACTTGCGCGTTTGCCTCGTTCAGCGGGTTGTTTGAAATATTGACGTGAAATATCTTTAAGAGGGAGGAAACCATGTCTGTCAGCACCATAATCAACGAAGGCGGCTTCGAGGCTGGGCTCTACACGGGTAATTATTGCTTTATAGATGTTTGCTTTTTTTTGTGTTCTCTGGGTAGTTTCAATATCCAGATTAAACAGGTGCTGGCCATCGACCAGTGCAAGACGTAACTCTTCAGGCTGAGTTGCATTAAATAACATTCTTTTCATATAGGTGTACTCAAATTGCTTAGAGGCTCAAACTATATAAAGTTTATAAGCAAAATTGCTTATATTATAGGGAAAGGTTACTGACTTAGAATAAAGTTAATTCTTTATTTTAAAGACATAAATTGTTATCAATATCATTTAAGTAATCAAATGCTTATAGTGTCTATTTATGCCAGAAATTGAGGTTGAACAATTTAAAAAATAAAATAGTGCTAATAGATTATGTACTATTTTATAGAATACATAAGATTTTATGCATTGTTTTTATCTGCATAACTCTAAGTGTTAAAAGCACCTACCTAATTAGCAAAAATTGTTCTTTACTCAATGACTGCTTTAATCAGTTAGCTGTAATTTTATTAATTACATCAATGATTACTGCTTAAATAATATTCAGTTAAAGGTGTCGAAAAATCAATCTGCTAGTGATTTGATTTCTTGATAAATCCTATTTTAAGACATTACTTAAAATACCTTTTTTGAACTGGATATAAAAGTCTTTTGTTACTTTTCCTGTAAACTTTATACAGGAGCTATAAATTATTTATATTTCATGGATCATTATTAATGATTTTACTTGGTTTAAATTTGTAGGATTTTTGTCTAAAAACTGGAGTAATTGGTTTTAAACACGTACTATAATAGAGTAACTGTGTTTTTCCTTTGCCGGGCATCATTAAAATAGATGCCTCTAACTTACAATAATCACATCAGCAATATCATTAAAAAATAATTCATGATATTTATTCATTAAAACTGAATTCTATTCATCGTAAAGTTAGGCAAAATTACTTTATCAGATGATATGGAAGCCTTTAACAAATAAGTTTATCTTTAATAGTTCAATTTATTACTGCACTTTTTTCAGTGAGTTAATGAGTTACTTAATAGTAAGTAAGCTCAATAGCGTAGCGTTGCAAATTAACTGAAGATCTTAACCGACTCAATATAACAGTTGAAATCAATTCCATCAATGTAAAATCATAGAAATATTAAATGAATTATAGAATAATAACACATTCAGTCAAGTTTGTTGAAATTAATGCCAATAATGCAGGGCAAAGAATTGATAACTTTCTGTTAAATCAGCTTAAAGGTGTACCCAGGGGACATATATATAAAATTATTCGTAAGGGTGAAGTGAGAGTTAACAAAGGCCGCATTAAACAAACCTACAAGCTCCAATATGGTGATAGTGTTAGAATCCCACCGGTTTCATTAACTAAAAAAAAGGCTTTGCCCGCACCGGGACGGTCATTATTAACATTAATTGAAAACTCTATTATTTTTGAGGATTCAAGTTTACTTGCTATCAATAAACCCAGTGGTGTTGCTGTTCATGGAGGGAGTGGGGTAAGTTATGGCATTATTGAAGCCATACGTGCTTTGAAGCCGGATGAAAAATTTTTAGAACTCATTCACCGGCTTGATAAAGATACATCGGGATGCTTATTGATTGCCAAAAAACGCAGTGCACTTATCGCAGTGCAGGATTTGTTACGCAATAGACAAACAGATAAGCGTTATCTGGCTATGTTATGCGGCTTGCCTGATTTTAACAAACAAAAAGTCACTGCACCTTTGTTACGTGAAGAGCTCAAATCAGGAGAACGATTTGTTCGTGTGGATCAAACAGGTAAAGAGTCAACCAGTTTTTTTAGTATTCTGGAGCGATTTAATTACTCAGTGCTGGCAGAAGTAAAAATTATTACCGGTCGTACTCATCAGATCCGTGTGCATGCAAAATATTTAGGACACAATGTAGTAGGTGATAGTAAATATGGTAATTATGCATGTAATCAACGACTTAAAAAAAGAGGGCTGAAACGCTTATTTTTGCACTCAGCGCAAATATCATTTAAACACCCTGATTTAAACAAAAAAATCACGATTAAAGCACCATTAAGTGCTGATTTAGAACAATTTTTACTGATTTTAAAAAAATAGCTGCCACTATTTATCGTATATCTGATAATTACAGATATTCTGTCTAGCTGACTAAAGTAACTAACAAATTAACTAAGAAAAAGTAGAAACAATGCCTGCGTATAAATTAATTATTTTTGACTGGGATGGTACTCTTATGGACTCACAGGCAAGAATTGTTGCCTGTCTGCAATGTGCAGCCGAGGAAATGCAATTACCTTCTTTAGCAGAAAACACCCTGAAAAATGTTATCGGTCTGTGTCTTAATGAAGCCGTTTTAAGCCTTTACCCACAATTAAAGGCTGATCAGGTCAGGCACTTTGCTGATCGTTACCGCTATCATTTTATTACCGCGAATGACACACCTTCAGGATTATTTACAAATGTGAGACACATGCTGCAGCAATTAATCGACAAAGGGTTTATGCTGGCCCTTGCGAAGGGTAAAGCGCGCAGAGGTTTAGAACCGGTGTTGCTTGAAACTGGTTTAAATACTCTCTTTCATGCTAGTCGTTGTCCGATGAAACCCCCTCTAGGCCTCATCCGAAGATATTAGAAGAACTATTAGATGAATTTGGTGTGATGGTTGATGATGCTATTATGGTTAGTGATACCGAGTATGATATGTTAATGGCAAAATCACTTGGTATGGATGCTCTGGTGGTCAGTTATGGGGTACATGATAAACCCGATATTCTAAAAGATGCACCTATATCCTGCGTGGATAGTATTAAAGAATTATCACAATGGCTTTTAAAGTGTGACAATTATTAAAAAACACCTTCTTTTTCAGGTAAATAGCCCCATCTAATAAATAATAGTGATTAATTCAGGAAAATCGAATATGGATAAAAATGAAGTTAAACTTAATGAAAATTATGACAAGATGACCAGTAATGACGGTTGGGGAAAAAAACTGGTTGAAGATCTGGCGTTGGCTTCGCTAAAAGAAAAACGCACCACTCGTCGTTGGGGTATTTTCTTTAAACTGGCTTTTTTAGCTTATGTTGTGGCGCTGGCGGTTTTGGTTTATTCACCTTTTGATCCAGCATCATTAGAAAAAAGCAGTGATGGGCATACGGCAGTCATTGATATTGAAGGTGTTATCTCCTCTGATTCAGAAGCCAGTGCTGATTATATTGTGACTGCACTACGCGATGCTTATGACGATAAAAACACCAAAGGTGTTATTTTACGGATGAATACACCCGGTGGCAGTCCCGTCCAGTCTGGTTACATCAATGATGAAATTTATCGTTTAAAAGAGCTTCATCCTGAGATAAAGGTTTATGCTGTTATCGCTGATGTGTGTGCTTCTGGTGGTTATTATATTGCCGCCGCCGCTGATGAAATTTATGCAGACAAAGGTAGTATGGTTGGTTCAATTGGTGTCTTAATGAACGGTTTCGGCTTTGAAAATACCATTGATAAGCTGGGTGTTACAAGACGTTTATATACTGCAGGCGAGCATAAAGGTTTTCTTGACCCATTTACTGAGCCCAAAGAAAATGATGTGCTTCATGTTAAGACTATCTTAAGCAATATTCATAAACAATTTGTTGATGCCGTTAAAAAAGGCCGTGGAGACAAACTAAAAGATGATCCATTGCTCTTTAGCGGCTATGTCTGGAGCGGAGAACAATCTCTGGAATTGGGATTGGTTGATAAATTAGGCAGTACCAGTTATGTTGCACGTGAAGTCATTGGCGCTGAAGAGATAAAAGACTTTACCGTATCAGAAGCATTTCTTGATCGCTTTGCTAAAAAAATCGGTGCATCAATTGCAACTCAAATGGCAGAAATAAGTGGCTTTGGTGTAGCACCACAATTGCGCTAATCATCATTAGGTAGACTGATGATTTAGTTTTAGATAAAAAAGCCCCCATAGCAATTTCAACTATGGGGGCTTTTTTATGTGCTTTAAATATTGTATTAATGCATTGTTTTGGCACTGTTAATTGCCGTATCCATTAAATCAGCATTGATAAGCATGTGTAGCCAGATACTGGCTGCATAGCCTAAAGCAATAGCCCATGACCATTTCATGTGAGCAAAGAATGTATACATACCTCTGGCCTGACCCATCAGTGCTACGCCTGCCGCTGAACCAATGGACAGCATAGAACCACCGACACCGGCTGTTAATGTGACCAGCAGCCACTGACCCAGGGACATATCAGGGTTCATGGTTAGTACTGCAAACATCACCGGAATATTATCAACGATTGCAGAAAGTAGACCGACAATAATATTGGCTCCGGTAATGCCTGTGCCCATGACACCTTCACCGGTATACATCATCTCAGAAATCATAGCGAGATAACCTAATGTACCTAAACCGCCGACACATAAAATTACGCCATAGAAAAACATCAGTGTGTCCCACTCGGCACGGGCAAGAATATGAAAAATATCATAATTTTTTGGCTGGCCTTCAATCTGTAATACGACATTTTTCATATCAGCATCTTCTATTGACTCAGCATTAGGTGTGCCGGCTTCTTTTATTTTAAGATAATAAGCAAATAACTTGAGTACACCTAGACCAGTCATCATGCCGAGTACAGGAGGTAAATGTAAGAAATTATGGAAACTGACAGTCATTACGATGGTAAAGAGAAATAGACCAATCATGATATAAGCGCCATGTTTGACAATGACTTCTGATTCAATGGGTTCAGGATTACCTTTTGGTACAGAAAAAGACATGATTGCGGCAGGGATGAGCCAGTTAACTAATGAGGGAATAAATAAGACAAGGAATTGATCAAATTGAACAATGCCTTTTTGCCAGACCATCAGGGTGGTAATGTCACCAAATGGACTAAAAGCTCCACCAGCATTTGCAGCAACCACGATATTTATGCATGCGAGAACAATAAATTTGGTATTGCCGGCACCGACAGCCATCGCTACCGCAGCCATCAGCAGGGCAGTTGTGAGATTATCTGCAATAGGAGATATAACAAAAGCCAGTAAACCGGTGATCCAGAAGACCATTTTAAGTGAATAACCTCTGGATACTAACCAGGCACGTAAGGCATCAAAGACATTTCTTTCTTCAAGGGCATTAATGTAGGTCATCGCTGCTAATAAGAAGAGTAATAACTCGGCATATTCTTCAATATTATGCTTAACGGCGATGCCGGCTGCATGGGGTTCACCGATGCTATTGTAAGCCATGCCCACTAATATCCAGATAATTCCGGCAGATACTAAAACAGGCTTCGATTTTCTCATGTGTAGAAATTCTTCACCAATGACCAGACTATAAGCAATGATAAAAATAATGACGGCGATAATGCCGTATGTTGTGGAGGTGAGATCAACAGTAGTATTGCCGCCCGAAGCCATAACCATAGAAAATGGTAGCACTAGAAATAGAAAAGCAAGTAGTGATTTCAAGCTAATTTGTCTAAATTGTTTATACATATTAATTAAATCTCTTAATTTAGTTGGTTCATAAGTGTGCTAATTATTTATTTATTATAGAAATATAGCAAGTATTGAAAAAAAATCTAATGATTCGTTAAGCGAGCAGGTTAATTGTTTCCTCAACCTGTTCTTTAGCTTGTTCAAGTACTTTAATACTGAGCTCGGGTGTGAGTTGACCGAGGGCTAACTTACTAAATGCTAGAACTTCATCCAGTCTTGGGCGTTTATCTGCTCCGGATTGCCCTACCAGGGCATGTAATTGTGCAACAATGATAATATCGCAATATTCTGGTTTTTCACCGGGTTGACGTAACCAGTTTTCAGCTTCTCTTGCGGTAGTTATCAGAGCCTCAGA
The DNA here is from genome assembly GCA_023864145.1 of Thiohalomonas sp. Lineage (GTDB taxonomy): Bacteria > Pseudomonadota > Gammaproteobacteria > GRL18 > GRL18 > GRL18. The sequence goes on from JAIVER010000045.1 coordinate 8,182, forward strand.
AAAATCCCATTTGCTTAGAATCGCTGCGCCGACTTCACCTTTGAGTTGTTCTATCAGTGCTAAAAAGTGGGCCTCGTTTTCCATCATTTCAGGATCTTTATCAGCATAAGAAATAATTGGAATGGCAGCGATATCATGCAACAGACCAGCCAATAAGGCATGTTCAGGGTTAAATCCGGGTGTGATCTTTGCCAGAATAAAGCTTAAAGCGGCGGCTTCACGGCTATGTTTCCAAATAGTCAGCATTCTCTTTTTTAACGTTTTATACCCATGACCTATGAAAATGCTTGATTTTCATAGGTCATGGGTATATCTTGCCACAATTACTGGCCATCAAATGTCCTGATAAACTTGATGGTTTGTTAACCAATACTCCATGGCAAAGAAATAAAGCTG
>JAIVER010000046.1 GCA_023864145.1 Thiohalomonas sp.
CTCAAATCAGCTTGTTACAAATAATTTGTTAAAGAACATTTGAAAAAAACAGGTCACTCAAGGGTGAGCTGTCGCTCTAAACTTTAGATAAATAGTACCAGTACAAATTAACTAAACAGATACCTTGATTACGCTTTATTAGCATTTAATAAAACATTTTTGGTAACTATTCAGCAAGTACTTCTAAATTACTCGTGTTAAGCCTATGGTCACTTATTTTTATAACTTTGGCTTTCTGTTACGAGATGTCGCTACGCTCAAACAATCAAACTCAGAAAAATAAGCAACCACAGGCTTTTTGTAAATAACAGGCTGAATAGTTAGCACATTTTTTTCTACAATTCTAATTTTATTACAACATGCTCAATATAAAGCCGGAAAAACTTTATTTTTTATGAAGTTACCCGCTATAATAAAATAATCCAAACGTTTTATATAAGAGAAAATTATGACCATAAAACTTGGTATCGTGATGGATTCAATCCAGTCCATCAATATAAAAAAAGACAGCAGCTTTGCTATGTTACTGGAAGCCCAACGCAGGGGCTATGAAATCTACTATATGGAAATGTCTGATTTATTTATTGAAAACAATCAGGCCAGCGCATTTACGCAACGATTACGGGTAGATGATGATAAAAACAAGTGGTATCAGTTTATCGCCCGTACAGCGCCAGATGAAAATGCTGAGGAAACAGCTGATGTTATGCCGTCAGTCATCGAGCTGTCTGAACTGGACACTATTTTAATGCGCAAAGATCCTCCTTTTGATATGGAGTATATATATGCCACCTATATTCTCGAAATGGCTGCACAGTCTGGTACATTAGTGGTTAACAACCCCAAATCATTGCGTGATGCCAATGAAAAATTATTTACTCATCAATTCCCTGATTGCACTGTACCCACTTTAGTCAGTCGAAATAAAGAACAATTTAAACAATTCTTAACTCAACACAAGGATATTATTGTCAAGCCTTTGGGCGGTATGGGTGGGCATTCTATCTTCAGAATTAAAGAAAATGATCCCAATCTCAATGTGATTCTGGAAACCATGACAGATCACGCTAGTCAATATATCATGGCACAACGCTTTATCCCTGAGATTTCTCAGGGTGACAAGCGTATTCTTATTATCAACGGCACACCCGTTGATTATGCTTTAGCTCGTATTCCACCAAAAGGTGAAACACGTGGTAATCTGGCCGCAGGTGGTACTGGTAAGGGGATTCCTCTCAGTGAACGTGATTACTGGCTATGCGAACAAGTGGCTCCCCGATTAAAAGAAATGGGTTTAATTTTTGTCGGTATGGATGTTATTGCTAACTACATTACCGAAATCAATGTCACCAGCCCGACCTGTATCAGAGAATTAGATTCACTTTACAGATTAAATATCAGTGCTTTATTAATGGATGTCATCGAAGAAAAAATTGCCGGGAAAGCAGCTGGTGTCAGCCTTGAAAATTAGCATAACAGTTATTTTATCGATTTTTTTTGTTTTATTAATAACAGCCTGTCAGCCTGATAAGGATAATAACGAGCTTTATCAGCAGCAATTATTCAGCTTTGGTACACTGATTGATATTAGCGTCCTGAGTAATGAACCTGAGCAGGCAAAGCAGGCGATTAATATTATCAGCACTAAATTTGACCAGCTGCATAGTCAATGGCACCCATGGCAAAATGGTGCACTGGGACAGGCAAATAAGAATTTTTCTAATACTCATTTTTTTTCCAGCACGTCATCAATCATTAAGCTTATTCAAGACAGCAAGCAATTATCAGAACAAAGTAACGGTTTGTTTAATCCTGCAATCGGACAATTAATCAAACTCTGGCAATTTGATCAACTTGAAGATGAACAGTATCAATTCAACTTGCCTGACGCAGAAAAAATCCAGACATTAATACAACAAAACCCTCAAATGCAGGATATTGTCATTGATAAATCCCAAATCAAAAGTGACAACTCATCTGTTGTACTTGATTTTGGTGCTTTTGCCAAAGCCGCGGCAATTGAACAAATGATACATATTCTTAAAGAGCATAATATCAACAATGCCTTAATTAATGCGGGAGGTGATCTCAAAGTCATAGGCTCAAAGAATGGCAAAGCCTGGCGTATTGGTATAAAAAATCCGGCTAATGCTCAGAATCCATCAGAAAAATCGATCATTGCAGCCATCAGTCTGAATAATAATGAAGCATTATTCACCTCAGGAAATTACGAACGTTTTTTTGAATTTGAAGGTAAACATTATCACCATATTATTGATCCTCGAAGCGGCTATCCGGCGAGAGGCACACAGTCGGTCACTGTATTATCAAATGATGCAGCTCTAGCTGATGCGGCATCAACCGCACTATTTATTGCGGGAGCTGAACTATGGCCTGAAATTGCAAAAAAAATGAGGATTCAATATGTTATGCTAATGTCTGATGATAATAAAATTTATCTGTCACCAGCCATGGCTGAGCGTATTGAATTATTTACAGATATAAAACCGATTATCCTAAATAAACACTCAACCACACCTTAGAGACAAAAATATTGCTCACAATTGGCAAAGTCATATTCAAAGGCACGGATATTATTATCCTCTTTGCAGCCTGTGCTCTAACAGTCTGGCTTTACTCTACTTTCTGGTTTAACAGCACTCAACAGGGAGAAGCGGAAGCATTATTGGTTCAATTCGCAGATAACCCACCCACTGAATATTCTCTGAGTGAAGAGAGAGTGATCACTGTGGAAGGTAAAATCGGCAGCAGCGTAATTGAAATTAAACAGGGTAAGGCGCGCTTTATTCATTCATCCTGTCGTAATCAATTTTGCGTATTCCATGGCTGGCTCACCGTTTTAGGTGACACTGCAGCTTGTTTACCTAATCGTATCAGTATTCGTTTAAAGGGTGCATTTAGTGATTATGATGCGCTAGCAGGTAGTCAATGAAACTTCATTTCACTACAAATCATCAGGATCACCGGGTGGCTTTATTAGCCGCTTTGGCGATTACCATTCATATCATTGAAGCAGCTTTCCCCAGTCCATTACCTGCAGTAAAACCCGGACTTGCCAATGTCGTTACCTTATTTACTTTTTTAAGATACGGTTGGCAAACTGCCCTGCAGGTCAGCTTACTGCGAGTTATTATCAGTAGTTTGCTATTAGGTACATTTTTATCGCCCACCTTTTTATTGAGTCTTAGTGCTGCCTTATTAAGTTTGAGCAGCCTTTTTTTATTACAATTACTTTTTCGTCAATTTTTTTTACATAAGTATCAGCCCAGTGCCATCGGTTATGCTGTCATCGCATCGATCACTCATATGAGCGGACAATTTCTGGTGGCATGGTATTTTTTCATTCCACACCCTGGATTATTCAAACTATTACCCCTTTTCATTACTTTTGCCGTGATACTTGCTATTGTTAGCGGTATAATCACTCAGCTTTTAATAAACCAGATTCAGCAACGATAGCCGTAACCAACAATAGATAATAACGCTCTATGGCAATAAAAACTAATAAAAAAACTTCAGAAAAAAAAACACTATCTCATAAAAACAGGGTGTCTCATTCTGCACTGCACAGTAATGAACACCTGATCACCGCTTTTTTTATCACGGTGCTGCTGCATGGTACGATTATTTTTGGCATTTCATTTGGCATCCCTTCATCTAAAAAAAACCAAACCAACCATACACTCGATATAGTTTTAGTCCAAACAGAAACAGAAAAAGCGCCTGAAGATCCTGATTTCCTTGCTCAGGCCGATCAAAAAGGGGGTGGTGAACTCAAAGAAAAAGCAAAGCCTAGCAGTAAAAACCCCGGAGCCGCCCCAAATGAAGGCAACGCCCTGAAAAATAAACCAAAAACTTCATTGACACCACTGCCTGAGGTGCTAACAAATAAGTCTATTTTATCCACCCCCAAACCCAGTCAGTTAAAAGCAAAAAAACTGGTCAGGAAAAAACAACCTAAAGCAAAGATGCCACGTGATTTACTCGCTGATTCTATTGCCGAACTGCAGCAGCAAATTGTTGATAAAGAAGCAATGCTGGATGAGCAAACAAAACTCTATGCAAAAAGGCCGAAGGCAACTTATATTACAGCATCCACCCGGCGGACTCAAGATGCAATGTACCTTCTTTCATGGACAAAAAAAATTGAAAGAATTGGTAATCTTAACTATCCTGATAAGGCAAGAAGAGATAAGTTAGAAGGTCAATTAGTACTCTCTGTTTCAATTGCCCCTGATGGTCATATTCTCAATATTCGTATTAGTAAATCATCCGGCCATAAAATTCTGGACGATGCAGCCAAACGTATTGTTGAATTAGCCGCCCCCTTTGCTGCAATTCCAAAAGATGTGTTACAAGGTAATAACCGATCAGTCATTACCCGAACTTGGCAGTTTAGGCATAGTTCAGGGAAAAGCTTCTCTTATAAATAAAATGTGTTCCCCGACCTATATAAAGATATTAAATCAATGAACCTAACCAAGAATTTTATTATTGCCATGCCCGGCCTGCTTGATCCCATGTTTGAAAAAAGCGTCAGTTATATTTGCCAGCATACTGAGCAAGGAGCCATGGGATTAACCATTAATCGCCCTACAGATATTAACTTTAGCCATTTTTTATCACAACTTGATATCCCATTAACAGATGAAACATTGGCAGCAACGCCCATTTATCTCGGCGGTCCTGTTGAAACAGGGCATGGTTTTATTTTGCATAGTAATGATACCGATCCGGGCACCTGGTCCCAAACACTAAAAATTAATGACTCTATTTCTCTCAGTTCATCCAAAGATATTTTAACCGCTATTGCCAAAGGAGAAGGGCCTTCTCACTTTCTGATCACCTTAGGTTATGCTGGTTGGAGCAAAGACCAACTCGAAAATGAAATGCAGCAAAACTCTTGGCTCAATGTGGTCGCTGATAATGATATTATTTTTAACACTCCCTCAAATAAACGCTGGGAAAAAGCTGCAATGAAACTGGGGATTGATATTAATCTGATTTCGGGTGAGATTGGACATGCCTGATTATCCTATAACGGCTACCTTTCTTGGCTTTGATTACAGCCAGAATAAAATTGGTATTGCGGTGGGTCAGCGTCTGACAGGCACTGCCAGTTCATTGACCACTCTTATCTCTCACAATAAAAAAATAGAGTGGTCAGGAATTGAACAATTAATAGAGCAATGGCGTCCTATTGCCTTTATTATCGGTCTGCCCCTGACCATGGATGGTAAAGAACAGGAAACCACTGAAGCGGTAAAAATCTTTGGCTATCAACTCAATGAGCGGTACAATCTTCCCATACACTTTATGGATGAGCGCCTGACATCACGAGAAGCCAGCCATCTTTTGGGTTATGAGGGGCTTACATCGCCTAGACGTCATACTAAACCCGGGAAAAAAGTGAAAAAAAAGAAACAATACGGGCATGATATTGACCAACTCGCCGCCCAGCTGATATTACAAAGCTGGCTGAATGAAACTGGATAGGTATAAATGACAATCACTTCTGCAATAGCTCCGCTGGAATTAAATAATCCTCTCGCACTTGAGACTTTACTCAACACTATGTATCAGGCAATTAAGACTAAAGTAGCACACTTTAAAAAAGATGATGTAATCATGATCGGTATCCATACTGGAGGCTTCTGGATTGCCGAAAAGCTCTACGAAAAACTGGATATTACTGCACCTCTGGGTAGTTTAAATATTTCTTTTTATCGTGATGATTTTACTAAAATTGGTTTGCATCCCGAAGTCAAACCTTCCCAACTGCCAAGAGGCCTGGATGACAAACATATTATTTTAGTCGATGATGTGCTGTTTACCGGCCGAACCGTACGTGCCGCCTTAAATGAAATCTTTGATTATGGCAGACCGGCCTCAGTCACACTGGCCGTGTTACTTGATAGAGGTGGACGTGAACTGCCCATTTATGCTGAGATTATTGGCCAAAAAGTTACTCTGGAGCCAGGCTGGCAAATTAAACTTTGCGGCCCTGAGCCGCTGAAACTGGTGCAAAACAAGTGCTAATTAGAAGATAAATTATATAAGGCAAAGCTATGATTTCAAAAAATATTCAGCTTGACGAACAGGGACGCTTAAAACACTTCCTCTCAATTGAAGGATTTAAACGTCAGCATTTAGTCAGTATTTTAGATGCTGCCGAACCCTTTGCTAATGTTCATGAACAGGCGGTAAAAAAAGTTCCTCTATTACGCGGTAAAACCATTGTTAATTTATTTTTTGAAGGCAGTACCCGAACCCTGACTACTTTTGAGCTGGCGGCCAAACGTCTCTCTGCTGATGTCCTTAATATCAACATCAACACCTCAGCAACCAGTAAGGGTGAAAGCCTGCTGGATATGCTGCACAATTTAGAAGCCATGCATTGTGACATGTTCATAGTAAGACATAGTCAAAGTGGTGCAGCTCACCTGATTGCTCAACATGTATCACCTCATATCAGTGTCATCAATGCCGGTGACGGATGTCATTCGCACCCATCACAAGCCATGCTGGATATGTTTACTATCCGCCGTCATAAAAAAGAATTTTCTGATTTAACCGTCGTCATTGTGGGTGATATTTTACATTCCCGGGTTGCACGCTCACAAATCCATGCCCTGAATACACTGGGTGTGACAGAGGTAAGAGTCGTCGCCCCTAAAACGTTAATCCCAACAAAAATCGAAACACTTGGCGTACATGTCTATCACGATATGCAGACGGCATTAGTCGGTGCTGATGTGATTATTATGCTGCGCCTACAAAAAGAACGAATGCAGGGTGCGTTACTACCCAGTGAAAATGAATATTATCATCAATACGGTTTAAGTGAAAAAAAATTACGCTATGCAAAGCTCGATGCCATTGTCATGCATCCGGGGCCAATTAACCGCGGCGTGGAGATTGCTTCAAGTATTGCTGATGGTCCGCAATCCGTTATTCTAGAACAAGTCACCAATGGTATTGCTATACGCATGGCTGTCATGTCGCAAACACTGGGGCGCAGTAGTGGAGGAAATGTCTGATGTCTGATATCAGTCAATTAGCATCCGCCCTTGCCTCCAATCACCCTGCCATCAGTATTATCAATGGCCGTGTTATTGACCCTGCTAATCAAATTGATCAGCAGATGGATGTTCACATGCAATATGGAAAAATCATTGCTCTGGGTGATGCCCCGGAAAATTTTGTTGCCAAACAGGTTGTTGATGCCAGCCGGAAAATAGTTTGCCCCGGGCTAATTGACTTACGTTTTCGTCTACGTGAACCCAGTTATGAAACAAAAGGCACGATTGCCTCTGAAACCAAAGCCGCTGTTGCCGGCGGCGTGACGGCATTATGCTGCCCGCCTGACACGATTCCAATTATTGATAATGCCGCCATGGTCAAGTTAATACGCCTTAAGGCTGAAACTGAAGGGGTCGCCAAGATTTATACCCTCAGCGCCCTAACTCAGCAGTTAAAAGGTGAAAAGCTCAGTGAAATGCGCGAATTAAAAGATGCCGGTTGTGTCGGCACAACCAATGCGCTGCAGCCAGTGAAAAATACACTGGTCATGCGCAGAGCACTTGAATATGCAGCCAGTCATGATATTACTGTCTTTATTCAGGCTTTTGATCCCTGGCTTAGTAATGGCTGTGCTCATGAAGGTGCAGTTAGCACCCGATTAGGTTTAGCAGGCATTCCCGTTTGTGCTGAGACTGTTGCCATTGCAAGGGATCTGCAGCTGATTGAACTCACTGGTACAACAGCCCATTTTTGCCAGCTATCTAGTGCAAAAGCAGTTCAATTAGTTCAACAGGCACAGGAAGACGGGCTGCCCGTCACAGCAGATGTCACTGCACATCACTTACACCTGACAGAAATGGATATTGGTTATTTTGACAGCAACTGCCATGTCATTCCTCCCTTAAGAACCCAACGAGATCAGGATGCTTTACGTCAGGGCTTAAAGTCAGGGGTTATCAGCAGTATTGTATCTGACCACCAGCCTCATAGTAGTGACGCCAAACTGGCCCCCTTTGCTGAAACAGAAGCGGGTATCAGTGGAGTAGAAACGCTCTTGCCTTTAGCATTAAAAATGATTGATGATCAGGCTGTGTCACTCAGTGATGTGATTGCCCGTCTAACATTACAACCGGCAAAAACACTCGGTCTCCGGGAAGGCACTCTAAGTATTGGCAGTGATGCGGATATTTGTATTTTTGATCCCCAGGAATATTGGGTAGTTGATCGGGAAAAACTGCTAAGCCAGGGAAAGAATACACCCTTTCATGGCTGGGAGCTAAAAGGTAAAGTGAATTATACCTTCAAGGCTGGTGAAATGGTTTTTCAAAGCAATAAATAATGTAACTAAGCGGGACAGATCAAATATAAGCAATTTGCTTTACATTTAGCGACACCTCAACCTCAGAATATTTAAATTCTGAAAAACTGTATTGAGTGGTGATTTTTTTAGTGCACGGCTCTGGTTGGTGGATAGCCAGTCA
>JAIVER010000047.1 GCA_023864145.1 Thiohalomonas sp.
TTTCGACAGAAAATTAATGAGTTTTTTGATGAAATTTTACCGAGCATTGAAAAATCATTAGATTCTCGAATTAATGATAATTTCCAAGTGTCCGATCCTGCATTTTCAAGTTGATTAGGTATACAAACATCATGAGTTAGGAGAGTGGTCATGGGTATATACAGGGACTAACAAGGACATCCTTTGTTATTGGTCTAACAGCTTGTTATCAATCTGAAGCAAGCTGACTTATAGAATTACCAATTACTGTCGTCATAATAGTGACTGGCGATCATTTCAGTTTTTAACTGAATTTCTTTTATTTCACTTGTCGAAAGTCTTTTTTTCCAATTCATAATGTTCTCTCGACTGTTTCTGACAAACTCATTATCAAATTGTTGTTCTACAGGATTGTGTCCACCACTGGTTTTTATAATTTCTTCTCGGGCACTGTTTGTAAAATCAAGATTAAGATTGTTGTAGATTTTCTGGTATTGATCAATGGGAGATATTGATAAATCTTCATGGCGAATATAACTCCAGTTAGGATGTTTTTCTTTATACTGAAGGATTGTGTGATGAAAGCAGTTCCAGAGTAAGATACTCTGTTCAATGATATCATGTTCTTTCCTGGCATAATCATGAATTTGAGACTCAAACGGCTGTAAATAATCTTCAATTAATAGAGGTTGATTAACAAAGTTATTGAAATCAAATTGCCAGTTCTTAATTTTCAGACTTGAACAAAATGCAGCTGGATGACGTATCATCATGACAACATCCATTTGATAAGTATCGTATAACCACTCTGCAGAGAAAAAAGCGATTGGATCTTTTATTAGTGCTCGATGTTGCATCCATTTATGCCATAAAAAATGACTTTTGTCACGCAGGATACTACCAATATTGTCAACCTTAGTTATTCGATTGACGTTAAACCAGAATGGGTACTCAAAATTTATAACTTCGTCGATTGTTTTTCTATAGCTGTCTTCATTTTCTTTGCAGATATGTAAAAAGTTATGGTCAAAGGCTTTTGAATTAACAGATAGTGGTAGTTTAATGTTAAAGGGTTCAAATATATAGCCCACATTCGGTGCTTTAGTTATCATTCTACCAGCCCAGGTAGAACCGGAGCGGTGTGAACCTGTCAATAGAATGGGTTTTTTATTTGCACTGCTTGTCAGTTGAGTCTTCATAATAGTTCCTGATTCAATTTCTGATTATCATTATGTTCTATCGGAAAGATTGGTATATTGTTTTCATATTTCTTTTTAAAATTCAGACCATGGAACGCAAGATTTAGTCAGGTTTTCCAACTGTTTAATGTCTGATGAAAAATGATTCATTAATAGCTGTCGTGCAGTTTTTGATGGTCCCTGTACTTCTTTGTTTTTTCGTATATTCATTTGTTCATACCAATAGTTGATGTTTCCACGAGTTTCGGATGGTATGCGAGCCCAGATAAGACGGAAAATAAAATTTTGTTTGATCGATTCTTTCCATGCGTTAGGAATGAGAACTTTATTTCCTCCCTGATGATATTTTTTTCCTAAATTATCCGGGGTGAATGAATTCTTAAAGCCAAGAAAATGGATCACTTTATTGATACTTTTTTGTGGTTCGTTCATCAATTCATCCATATATAAAACTAACATTTGTTCAGCAGGAAAAAATGTTCTGTATTGTGATAGAATTCGACCATATTCACTCCATACACAGTAAAAATTATTGTCTTTTGTGCTTGATTTGGTATAACCATTTTCATGTTCAGGTGGTGTTTCATTCCGGTACTGCTCCAGGTGTTCATCCTTTAATAAGTGATGAACGGTTTCATCAAAATTTCGTGTTTCAATTTCACGACGTACAGACATTGTGTAATGAGAATAGGTGCGTTCAATAGGATTGCGTAAAATAGCGATAAGACGTGTATTAGGGTTTTGTTTTGCAATTCTTTGAGCCGCTCTGGGATCGCCCATGTACTGTGGTGTGGCTGTTCCCCAGAGTTTATTTTCAGGTGCATTTTTAAAATATTGTTGTGTGAATTTTTTCCAGCCATTACTATAGAGTTTTTCATGACTAAAAAAAGGAGCTTCTTTGTCACGAGGCATATGAATGTCGGGATGCTCAATGAGATATTTAAATAATGATGTCGTGGCTGATTTTTGTGCACCGATTATAATAAAATCAAGTTGTTTCATTATGATCTCCTCTCTTTTCCAATTGGTTTATAACATAATGTGCAAAGATTAATGATGAAATATTTTTAATTGCAATGCCTATGGCATAGACAGTTGTTACCCCTAAAATGCCATAATGATTTCCTGAGAGAAATATAAATGGCAATATAAATATAAAGGTAGAAAATAGTATAAGCAGTTCGCTTTTTTCATTATGAGTCATCAGCAGAAAATAGCCGCTTAAACCTGTGGCTGAATTAATCAAGTGTGAAACTGCAAGGATCAAAAGAAGGTTTTTTGCATCAATAAATTCCTCACCAAAAACTGATAAAATAGCTTCTGGAAAAATTACAAAGGTGATGAAAAAAGGTAGATAAGCAATTAATGAATACCATTGTGAATGCTTTAATTCCTTCTTAAGAGATTGAATGCTATTGTTTTTAAATAAACTAATAAACTGAGGACCAAAGAGTGCAGACAAACTGACTAAAATAGTTGTTGATAAGATAACCAATCTAAAAGCAACACCAAATAATCCAATTTCTTCCGTTGTTACAAATTGAGGTAAAATGAAAACAGGTAAATTAGTAAACCAAATATTTATGATCATGCTACACCATATAAATAACATTGAGCGTTTTAAACCATGAATTTTATTAACCTCCTCATTGGTGATCACACATTGTTTGATTTTGGTTTTGATCTGCTTAATCCAAAAGATGTAAAGTAAAATGACCACCAATGCCAGGCTTGAAATATGTATTGTTATTAGTGTTTCAGGTGTTCCAATTGATGTAATAATTTTTGTTAAGCCAATGCTGAGAAGAACAAAAAAAGGCAGTATTGCAGACTCTGATAGAATACCAAGATTGGTCAACCCAATGGCCTTAAGAGCCACAGAAATAATACGAATTGATAAATAAAGTATTGCTGCTATTGCTGCATACTTGAGAATATATGCATCTTCAATGTTGTTTAAAAAAAAATCTGACAATTCATGAGAGCTTAAAATAAAAGGGGTTGCAAGTAATAGACTTGATATGATGCCGAGTAATAAGTACTGCTTAAGAATGATGCTGATTTGTTGATATTTTTGTTCGTTTTTATAAGTTGAAATCTTGCGCATAGTATAGACAGGCAGTCCAAGACTTGTGACATCAGCGAGCATAACCATGCAGGTCGAGTAGATATGATAGACTCCCATTCCTTTTACACCAAATAATTGACCGATGACAATGTTAACGGAAAATTGAAGAACAACCCCAATACCTCGACAAAATAAGGCCCAAAAAACTCGACGCGACTTGTTTGAAGTGATGTGCTTAGTAAGATTCATTGAGTTAATGTTAAACCTATGCTCCGCCATGACCTTTTTTTCTATAATCTCTTATTGATGTATTTATGCGTTTAAAAACAACCTGTCCGACTATAACGATGATAGAAAGCATAAAAACGCCAATAAATGTTAGAAGAGTCAGTTTCTTTTTTGCAGGGCTTGATTTATAAAGAGAGGGAATCGCTGGGTCAAGAACTTCTACTGCATATTGTTCTTTACTGCTGGCAAGCATTTTTATAATCACTTGTGCTTCAATTAGGCGATAAAGTGATTTTTGCATTTCTAAAAAATCAGTTTGTTCAAGAGTCTTACGTAAGAAAGCAATTTTTTTGTCAGCACTATTAATGTCTGAAGTACGGCGGTACTGATTAAATTCTTTGACAAATTTATTTGCAATGTCTGCCGCAAGTTTTGGGTTTCCTAAGGTTATGTTGACAGTCATCAAATTGTTCTCTTTATTTCGATGGATTTTACAAATCTCTTCTTTAAATATTTCAGATGCCAGTATTAAATTGGGTTCAAAGTCTTCCTTCCATTGCTTTTTTTCTTTATCCCAGCGTTTGTGAAAAATAATGGGTAGCAATTCGTTGACATTAATAAATTTTAGAGTAAAGATATTTGAGCGCATTCTTGCAATCACCCTATCCTGATGATTATCATTAATTTTCTGAGTAATAAAATCCTGCTCTACTAATGTAATAGCTTCAGGTGCACGTCGGTTATCAGGTGAGACACCACCTAATTCATTAATTTTTACTAAGGCCACTCGTGCAAACGATTCGTACTTAACTGGTATTAAGTAAGTAAGCCCATACACTATTGATGCACAAAAAATTGAAATGAGAGAGATTTTATATTTGTTATTTAAAATCTTTGTGACATACTCAAGAAGATCAATTTCCTCATCAATAATGTCTGACATCACTTTTTGATTTGTATTATTGTTTTCTGACATTTTAATTCACTTACTATAATAAGGCTGATATGCCAGCTGCAGAAAGTGTCAGACGAAAAATGATTTGTGTCCAACTCTGTAAAGTTTCACTGTTATTACTTCTGTCTATTTCTATAGGAACATAAATGCTGGCACCTGGTTTTAGTTCAATATTCTTCCAGGAACCAAACCAGCTATTTTTACGTACTGAAAGGACATCACCATTGGCTTGAACAACATAAGCATGAGCATTGTTAGCCAGTTTGGTTGCACCTCCACTCAGGTCAATATAATCCTGGCTACCATGATTTTTGTTATATACATGAGTAGTGGAATGGTAGACTTCACCGAAGACAGAAACCTCATAAGCGAGTTCAGGTACATTTAATTTGTCACCATTTTCTAGTAATATATTTGCTTCTTCATCACACAGAGGTACTTTATCCATGTCAATGGTTATTCTTCCCGATGCTTTAGCCATTTTTAATTGTTTTATAACCGAATTGATCTCATGCATTTCTTCTTCAGCAGGCATTTTTTCATCATTTTTTGCAGAGGGAGATAAGTAAAGTTTAACTAATAAATCATCCATTTCTCCTTGTACTCTTGCCAGTGATTTCTGCTGTTTTTTCTGTACACTCAGACGAGTGAATACTGATCCAAAGGGATAGGCTTTATTTGTTAAACCGCCTGCACGTTGTAGAACACTGCATAATGTTTCATTGTTATCAATGGGGTATTTACCTGGAAAACGTACTTCACCTAAGAGTTCAACAAACTTTTTTTCCTGCCATTGTGGCTTCTTATGAAGGGTCAAATGATCATGAGCCTGAAGAACAATATCGGACTGAATACTATTTTTATGAATCTTATCAAGATCAATATATTGGTGTTCAGTAATTTGATATTGGCCATCAATCAATTTGTAACGAGTTAATTCAGCACTGATTCCATAGGATGATTCATTAAGTCCACCAGCAGCTTTAATTAATTGAGAAACACGCATTCCTGGCTCAAGAGGATAGTTGCCCTGATGACTTATTTTTCCTTCAATAGAAACAACTGGAGTGAGTTGACCATAAGGTGTTTCTTGCTGTAATTGTTGTATATGAGTTTCAATGAGTTTGGAACGATTTAATTTTGAGTTGAAAACATAAACCACATCCTCAGGGTGAATAATGGGGTTCCACTCTGATGAAGGGTGTCTCTTCGATTTATTAATATCCAATGAAAATAATTCAACTTTATTATCAGGATATTTTTTTCGGGCAATTAAGACATAAGCTAGATCGGTACCTGGTTGTATTCCACCAACAACGTTAAAAACATCTAACAGGCGGGCAGCGTATTGTAATGGAAAAGTACCTGTGTTTTTAACATAACCTTTGATGCTAAAAATCATAGGAGGGTATTCAGGTGTACTTTGAATGCGTAAATCCTGCACCAGTCTTGATACCTTTTTTTCACGATTGTCTGATAAGTCAAATAGAATGATTTCGTCTCTGCGCTTTAGTTTTAGATCAGATTTTGAGCCCGGTTTGTTCAGTACTTTTTCTAAATCAATATACCGACTTTCGATACGACGTTCCTGACGTAACTCACGACGTAAAATTGCAAACTTTGTATCAGCATTCTGTTGTAGTTGAGCTGATGAAGTAATAATGTCGGATATGCGCATATTATTTTTAAACTGATAGCCACCCGGTTGCGTAGCATGCCCACTTAAAAGGACAACATCGTCAATCAAATCTTTAACTGGAAAAATTCGGATAAGATCTCCAGATTTGATGCGAATTTTTTGTGTCTTATTGGCAACTTTAGACAGACTAATCAGTGTATGATATTGAGCATTTTTAATACGCTCAATATGAGAGGATTCCAGAGAAGCCGTTGGTAGCAAACCACCTGCTAGTTTAATGATTTCTGAAAATGTTTCCTGACCTTTAAATTCATAAATAGCAGGTCGCTGTACTTCTCCACCCACACCCACAGTCTGACCAATAGCAGGAACAAAAATCACATCGCCATGAGCAAGTTTTGTATCAGAACGAGTATTTCCATGAAGTAATACATTGTATAAATCAAAGTGAGATATTATTTTTCCATTGCGTTTGAGTTGAATGTTTCTCAGAGTGCCTGTACGTTTAACACCGCCACTGACCAATAGGGCATTCATCAAATTGGTGAGTCCTGAAATAGTATAACGTCCAGGATTAACGACATCACCGACAATCATTATGTTGATGGTTCTTATCTCACCCATGGTTATGGCTGCCTGGGTGCCAAAAATTTGTTTTTCAAATTTATTTTTCAGATTGTCTTTGACTTCTTGAAAGCTCAAACCCGAGACTGAAACAGGGCCAATGCTCGGTACAAGAATTTTACCTTCTCTGGTTACGACCAGCTTGTACTCGACATTTGTTTTTCCATAAAGCTGAACAACAATGGCATCACCAGGGCCGATGGCATAATCAGGTGGAACGGGAATGTTAGTTACAGGAACAAATGTCGTTGGCACATTGCTAAAGAGATCATAACCAAATTGCTCAAGAGTGGGTTGGATGACCTGTTTTTGAATCTTCTCTTCTAATGAGATGGTTGTTAATTTTTCAGCGATATTTTTTTCAATTTCAGAAGGCATTGAATTTAAAACCTTTGCTGTTTCTGATATTAATAGCGGTTGAGAAACTTTGGGTGATACTTGTTGCAAGTCCTGGCCAGATGGTGATGCTTGATGATAGTTTTTTTGTTGCTCTAAAGACAATGAATCAAGCATTGGAATAGCTTTAGCAGTATATAAGTTTGAATTTACAAAAAGGCTTAATGTTAATATGAAACTGGATATAATCTGTCTTTTTTTCATGATGATTTTCTCATTCTTAATGGAAATGTTTTATAAAATTAAGAATTTGTAGTTGAAATAAGGTAACGAGGATTACTGGTTTTACTATTCCTTGGACAGCCATTCCATGTAATTAATGTTTCTTTTTTGGTACTTGGGCATTGATCGAATTTATCATAAATGCCATCACCATCACTGTCTTTAGGTGGAGAAAAAAATATTTTTTCAACCAGGTTAGCCATTTTATTCGGTGTTTTCAGGCTTTCTGAACTGATAGTTTCACCGCAATATTGAGGATTTATAAGACGTCTATTATCATGTATATTGTTAATGCCAATCATGTACAAACAAAAATTATCATCCTGTGTTGTTAATAGTCTTTCAGCTTCTGTTATTGAAAGACTATTGATTTCATTCCATTGAGATAAAAAAATAAAGGTTGTTGCATTGTAATTTATGTTCTGACTGTTGTAATAATTCAGAATTGAGGCCAGTGAATTTTCATTCCTCTGATTTTTTTGCAATGCATTTATTTCACTGAACAGCACATGAGTTTGTTTGTAATTAATCGTTTTAGGCAGTGTCGCTAATAAGTGCTTTAATGTTTGATTGATGCTGTTTGGATCGTTTATGCCATCATCGGATAAAATGATCAGATGATTTGTTTTTTGTTGATTTGGGTTTGTCTTTATATGAACAGGTTTGAATAAAGGAACGGTAATCTTATGTCGATAATTATCACTTCGTGCCATAGGAGTGATTGGGCCCGGCAGAGATGAACATCCTGTTGATAATAAAACCACCAGAAATAGAATACCTGAAAGTAATCTCTGTTTGATTGTATTCGTTATTTCTCTCATCTTAATTTTTCTCATACTAATTATTATCAACTTTGTGTGATTTACCCTAAATACAGTTGTAGTTATCTATTTAGCAGAATGTATGCCAGATGTTTTTGGTTGATAAAATAAGAATTAATTGTCTTTAAATGTTTTAGAATATACGTTTAACAAATTGATTTTTAAGAAGTATTATTTCGAATTGAATTGGGAGGTAAATATTTTTTCATTTTGAAAAAATAATATTCAGGTTTTAATAAAAGCCTGTTTGCATATTGCATCGCAATATGTACTGGTCAAGTCCAAGCGGACACTTTTTTTAGAGAATTTTCATAGTTAATTGGTGACTGATCACCATTCGCTGTATGCAGCCTTTCAAGGTTGTAATACCTCATGTA
>JAIVER010000048.1 GCA_023864145.1 Thiohalomonas sp.
TTTTTTGATGAAATTTTACCGAGCATTGGAAAATCATTAGATTCTCGAATTAATGATAATTTCCAAGTCTTCGATCCTGCATTTTCAAGTTCATTGAGTATATAATAAAATCATTTATCTTACCTGTTAATAAAGGATAAATGAAATATCTTCTCTGTTTTTATTTATCATCAGGTTTATTTAATGCACCCATACCAATATGGTTATAACCGGAATCAACATAAATGTTTTCTCCGGTAATACCTGCAGCCAAATCAGAGCACAAGAAAGCGGCTGTGTTACCGACATCATCAATGGTTACATTACGTCTTAATGGTGCATTCTCTTCAACATGGGTGAGCATCTTACGAAAGTCACTGATTCCAGCGGCTGCAAGTGTTCTAATTGGTCCGGCAGAGATAGAGTTAACACGAATGCCGTCAGGGCCCAGTGATTCAGACATATAACGCACATTAGCTTCAAGACTCGCTTTAGCCAGACCCATAACATTATAGTTTGGCATAATACGTTCAGAGCCAAGGTAAGATAAAGTCAGTAAAGCAGCATTCTGTCCTTCCATCATATTACGACCCGCTTTAGCCAGTGCCGCAAAACTGTATGAACTGATTTCATGAGCAGTAATAAAACCTTGTCGTGTTACACTGTCCAGGTATTCACCACTGAGTTCTTCTCTAGGGGCAAAAGCAACTGAGTGAATGATAATATCCAGGTGATCCCAGAAGTTATCAAGCTCTTCAAATACTTTTTCAATCTGTGCATCATCAGAAACATCACAGGGAAGCACTATATCTGAATTACATTCAGTGGCTAGTTTTTCAACGCGGCTTTTTAACTTTTCATTTTGGTAAGTAAATGCAAGCTCAGCCCCTTCGCGTTTCATTGCCTGGGCAATTCCCCAGGCAATTGAACGATTACTGGCAAGACCAACTATAACTGCACGCTTACCCTGCATAAATCCCATGTTTGACTCCTTAAAAAATTCAAAAATATTTACAATAAATAGTGATTCGTCTTAAAATAATTACTACTTGTAAAAATGTGTATTAGCGATATGATACCTTTGATAAATGTAATAAACTAGGTATTATTTAAAAAATCTGGAAATATGGTAAAAATGCCGTCTGATCTTATCACTAAACAAAAAAATCAAATAATCAAAAAAAACACCATTTTTTTTGCTTTTTTCGGATTACTTTTTATTAGTAAATCAGCAGTTTCTGATTATGCTATTGCCTATGGTTATACACCTAAATATAGCATAAATTTTTCACATTTTGACTATGTTAATCCCGATGCACCCAAAGGCGGGCGTTTAGACCTCAATGGTACACGCACATTTGACCGTCTTAATCCGTTTCTTCTTAAAGGTGTTGCTGCAGATGGTATTGAAGGCCTGATTATTGAGACCCTGATGGAACAGAGTCTGGATGAACCGTATACCTTTTATGGTTTACTTGCTGATGATATTAACGTAGCTGAAGATGGTTTATCTGTTTCTTATCATATTAATGCACAAGCAAAATTCTCTGATGGCTCATCCGTCACTGTTGAAGATGTTAAATTTTCGTTTGATACGTTGATGCAGGATAAAAATGTCCATCCTGCTTACAAAATCACTCTTGGTGATATCAGTGATGCAGAAATTATTGATGCGCAGACAATTCGCTTTAACTTCAAAGAAAAAAATCCTAAGCTGCCAATGTTACTCAGTAGTTACCTGCCAGTATTTCCTAAGCATTGGGTAGGTGAGCTTGAATTTAAATATACGGCGATGAAAAATCCTATTGGCAGCGGGCCTTATGTGCTTGAAAGTTATGATACGGGTAAACAGCTTAAGTTTAAACGCAATCCGGATTATTGGGCTGCTGATTTAGGCATTCGTAAAGGGATGTTTAATTTTGATGAGGTAGTCTACAAATATTTTCGAGACAGCACCATTGCACTTGAAGCATTAAAGGCGGGTGAATATGATTTTCGCACTGAAAATAACTCTAAAATGTGGGCGCGAGATTATACCGGACGTGTGTTCAATGATAATGAAATCATAAAAAATAATATACCCAATAAAAATAGTGTGGGTATTCAAGGTTTTATCTTTAATACTCGCAAAGCACTCTTTAGTGATAAAAGAGTGCGCGAAGCATTGGTGATGGCCTATGACTTTGAGTGGGCGAATCGTATGCTGTTTTATAATCAGTACCAGCGTAATGATAGTTATTTTAGTAATACCGAACTGGCTGCTAAGGGGCCGATTTCTCAACGTGAACGTGAATTATTGGCACCCTTTAAAGATCAACTTGAGGCAAGGGTTTTTGAAGATGCCTGGATACCCCCTGTTACCACTAAACCATCCTCGCTGCGTAACAATTTACGTCAGGCCATTAAACTGCTTAAATCGGCTGGCTGGGAATATAAAAATGCTGCTTTGAGAAATAACAAAGGCAAAGCATTTACCTTTGATTTAATCCTGGCTCAAAAGGCTTTTGAGCGTATTGCTGCATCTTATGCTCGAAATTTAAAAAAGCTGGGCATTACTATGAATTATCGAACGGTTGATTTTGCCTTATATAAGCGTAGGGTTGAAACCAAGGATTTTCATATGATTCTTTCTAGTTATCCTCAGAGTCAGGTACCAGGCAACGAACTAGAAGGGCGCTGGCATTCTAAAACGGCTGATGTTGATGGCTCTGCCAATTATCCGGGTATAAAAAATCTAGCGATTGATGGACTATTGGATCAACTGAGCAATACCACCGACAGAGCAGAAATTATTGCCATTACTCATGCGCTGGATAGAGTGCTCTTAAGTGAATTTTATCTGCTTCCTCATTGGTATATTTCTACTTATCGGATAGCCTATTGGGATAAGTTTGAATTTCCGCAGATATTACCGGATTATTTTTCAGCTGAAGGTTGGATGCTCTCAACCTGGTGGTTTAAACCCCAATACCGAAACAGAGAGTATCAAACAACAGGCTCATCTGCTGACACAGCCTCTAAAAAAAAGTAGGGTTATAAAAAGTTAATTACTTATGTTTTATTATATAGTTAAACGATTGCTACTCATGATCCCCACTTTATTTGGTGTCATGCTCATTACCTTTGTCATTACTCAGTTTGTGCCGGGTGGGCCTGTTGAACAATTGGTTGCCCAATTGACCGGAGAGGATCAAATGACCGAAGTAGGCAGTACCGCCAGTGAATTGTATCGTGCTGCCGAAGGAATTGATAAGGAACGTCTGGATGAAATTAAGGCGCTATATGGTTTTGATAAACCCCTTGCAGAGCGTTTTGTTACCATGCTGGGTAATTATATTCGTTTTGATTTTGGTGAAAGTTATCACCACCATCAATCGGTGACAGAGCTTATTGTATCTAAACTGCCTGTTTCAATCAGTCTGGGTATCTGGACGTTTTTTATTACTTACCTAACCTGTATTCCGTTAGGTATAGCTAAAGCAGTAAGAAACGGTACTCGATTTGATGTGATTTCCACTACTATTGTTTTAGTGGGTTATGCAATTCCAGGTTTTGTGCTGGCAATTTTACTGCTGCTTTTATTTGGAGGCGGTAGTTTTTTTGATCTTTTTCCACTTAAAGGACTGACGTCTGATAATTGGGAGCAGCTCAGTTGGTTTGGCAAAACAACGGATTATTTATGGCATATGGTGCTCCCCATTATTTCTTCTGTGATTGGTAGTTTTGCTGTGATGACCATGCTGACAAAAAACAGCTTCTTAGAAGAAATACGTAAAAATTATATGGTTACAGCCAAAGCAAAAGGTTTAAGCAGTAATCAGGTGTTATATAAACATGTCTTTAGAAATGCTTTAATTCCTTTAGTGACCGGATTTCCTGCTAGTTTCTTAGCCGCTTTTTTTGCCGGCAGCTTATTGATAGAAACTATTTTTTCACTGGATGGTTTAGGTTTATTGTCCTATGAGTCCATTGTGCGACGTGATTATCCTGTGGTATTGGGCTCACTTTTTTTGTTTACCTTATTAGGCTTGTTTACTAAGCTCATCACTGATCTGTCTTATGTGTTGATTGATCCCCGCATTAAATTTGATTCAGCTAAATCAAGCTAGGAGGGGATATGACAACTCAACCATCTATTGAACAATTACTTAATTTATCACCCTTGCAGCGTGCTTGGATGCGTTTTAAAAATAATCGCCGTGGTTATTATTCCCTATGGATCTTTATCGTGATTTTTGGGGTGAGCTTATTTGCTGAATTAATTAGTAATGATAAGCCGTTAATTATACAATATGAGCAGCAATACTACTTCCCGCTCTGGAATGATTATCCCGAAACGACGTTTGGCGCTGATTTTGTCAGCATGACGGATTATAACGACCCCTATATCAGAGAAAAAATTCTGGCTAATGGCAACTGGGCAATTTATCCTATTAATAATTATCGCTATGATTCCATTAATTACTTTGCCGAATTACCCAATCCGGCAAGGCCTTCAGCACAAAACTTTTTAGGCACTGATGATCGAGGCAGGGATGTCCTGGCCCGTTTAATTTATGGCTTTCGTTTGTCTGTTCTTTTTGCACTGGTGTTGACGGCTATTGGTCTTGTTATCGGCATTATCATCGGCAGTATCCAGGGATATTTTGTTGGCAAAGTAGATTTGGTGACTCAGCGAGTGATAGAAATCTGGAGTTCTATGCCTGAACTTTACTTACTCATTATTTTTGCATCAATTTTTAAGCCCAGTATTGGCTTGTTAATTATCCTCTTATCAATGTTCGGCTGGATGGGCTTATCCGATTATGTCAGAGCAGAGTTCTTACGTGGGCGAAATTTAGATTATGTCCAGGCTGCCCGTTCAATTGGTGTTTCTAATGTGGGAATTATGTTCAAACACCTTCTACCCAATAGTATGGTACCGGTTTTGACATTTTTACCGTTTCGTATCAGTGGTGCTATTTTAGCTTTGACCAGTTTAGATTATCTTGGGCTCGGCGTACCACCATCTACCCCGAGTTTGGGTGAATTATTATCTCAGGGTAAAGACAATATCTATGCCTGGTGGCTTTCTATGACCACCTTTTCAGTGCTTGTCGGCACTTTAGTGTTATTAATTTTTATAGGTGAAGCCTTACGTGAGGCACTGGATACTCGACGTGGATAATATGAACAAACAAAACAGTATTCTTGAAATTAAAGATTTGAGTGTTGATTTTGATACACTAGCCGGATCTGTTAATGTCGTTCGTGATATTAATTTTTCAGTGGCTGCGGGTGAAACCATGGCGCTGGTTGGGGAATCAGGCTCAGGGAAATCCGTTACCGCCATGTCGATATTACGTTTACATGATGAAGAAAAAGTGAACTATAGCTCAGGCTCGATTTCTTTTCTTGGAAATAATTTATTGGGCACTGATGAAAATAATATAAAAGCAGTGCGTGGTAGTAAAATTTCAATGATTTTTCAAGAACCCATGACCTCTTTAAATCCTACTTTCACTGTAGGTGATCAAATTATGGAACCCCTGCTGATTCATAAGGGTATGAGCAAACCGGCAGCTAAAAAACGGGCCATTGAATTAATGGAATTAACCGGTATTCCCGATCCTCACTATCGTTTTGATGCTTTTCCTCATCTTTTATCGGGTGGGCAACGTCAGCGCATGATGATTTCCATGGCGCTTGCTTGTGATCCGAAGTTATTAATTGCTGATGAACCCACAACTGCTTTAGATGTGACAGTGCAGCTGCAAATATTACTCTTATTAGAAAAACTTAAAAAAGAGTTTTCTATGGCGGTATTAATGGTCTCTCATGATCTTAATCTGGTAAAGCGTTTTGCTGATCATGTCTGTGTGATGCAAGAAGGTAATATCGTTGAACAGGGAAGGGTGGACGGCTTATTTAATGACCCACAGCATCCCTACACTATTAAATTACTTAATAGTGAACCGGAACGAATTATTCCCGATGGTGAGACTCAAGCATTACGAGATAATAAAGAATTGCTTTTGGGACATCACTTAAAATGTCATTTTACCAGTACTAAGGGATTTTTTCGCAGGACATTAACTACAGTCAAAGCAGTTGATAATATTGATCTGGTGCTTAGAGAAGGTGAAACATTAGGTATACTGGGTGAGTCTGGTTCAGGCAAATCGACCTTAGGTCGATGTTTACTTAAATTAGAAAATTGTTCCGGGGAAATTTATTTTGATGAAAAACAAATTGATCACTTAACACATACTGCTTTACGTCCTTTGCGCAAAGAATTTCAGGTTGTTTTTCAAGATCCCTATTCTTCACTATCACCGAGAATGACGATTGAACAGATTGTTGGTGAAGGATTAGAAATTCATTTCCCACACTTGAATAAAGAACAACGCAGGGAAAAAATACAAAAGGTACTGCTTGAAGTGGGTTTGGAGGATGATATTCTCTGGCGCTATCCGCATGAATTTTCAGGAGGACAGCGGCAGCGTATTGCAATTGCTCGTGTGGTTATTCTTGAACCCAAACTGATATTACTTGATGAGCCAACCAGTGCGTTAGATGTTTCCGTACAAAAACAGGTTCTCGTTTTATTAAGAGAATTGCAGGAACGCCATAAAATTTCTTACTTGTTCATTTCTCATGATTTAAAGGTGATTGAAGCCGTAGCACATCGTATTATGGTGATGAAAGACGGCAAAATCGTCGAAACAGGTGAAACGGGTGAGGTTTTCAGTACACCCAAAGAAACTTACACACAAAATCTACTCACAGCTTCTCTCTTTAAAGATGAAAAACTGACGGCATAATTTATAATAGCAACAGATAATAGCGTTAAAAAAATATCAAAATACATAAAAAAACCATATTTTGTGATATATTAGCAAAAATAAGTGACCATGGGCTTAACAAGCGTTATTTAGGAATAGACACTGAATAGTTACAAATAATAAATATTGATGGAATAATAGTCACACATAAGTTCGACGTAGGCTAAGCTTTTATCAGGATGATAGCATAATACCTCAATAGTTTTCAGGTCATTACCTTTACAACTTAAAAAACCAAACCTAAACCAAACCTGGAGAATTATTTTGTTTAAAAATATACTTGCCTTAGTTGGCCTGGTGGCTATTATTGCATCCGGTCTTCTCTATATGAATGTTAAAAATACCCTGAGTGAATTTGATCCAGGTGCGACCAAAGCCTATACTGAACTGGTGCAAAACATATTAAAATATAAAGATGCAGCCAATGCGACTGTTTGGCGTTTTCCTGTAGACGAAGGTCTTACTGCGGATGATATTGAAAAAAGTTTAAAAAATATTGCTAATGAGCTAAACATTGCAAATGTTGGTGAGTTGCCACTCTCTTTAGACATTGCAGCAAAGACAGAGAAACCGTACCGTTTTGTGAAAATATTCCTGTTTTGTAACTCCTTAATAGCAGCACAGATGCTTGATTATAACGATGCGTTTTCAGCTTATCTACCTTGCCGCATTTCACTGGTTGAAGATAAGACCGGCAAATTATGGCTGTATTCTCTAAACATGGATCTAATGATTCATGGTGGCAAACCACTACCTCCAGCGTTAAAAGCTGAAGCAGTAAAAGTAAAGACAATTATTCTTGAAATTATGGAGCGTGCTGCTGAAGGGGATTTCTAAACAAAAAAACTAGAAAAATTGAATTAAATGACGAATATCATTCATGATTATGGTCATTTAGTTTAATCCTTATCTGTCAGAGACTTGCACCCTGTATAATTGTATTTATTTTCCTAACTATTTCCCTAATAAGGTCTTCATAATACCGCGCACAATCTGGCGACCCAATGAGCTGCCAACGGAACGTAAAATACTTTTTGTAATTGACTCAGCATAGCTTTGACGGTTTGATGTGCGAGGTTTTTTTTCTGCTTTGGCTTTTTCCAGAGCTTCTTTTTCCAGTAAATCTGCTTCCATGCGCTGTTGTGCACGTTCTTTAAGGATTTCATAGGCTGATTCACGATCAATGTCATCATCATAGCGTCCTTTCATGGGGGAGCGCTTCATAATTTGTTGACGTTCTTCTGTCGTTAATGGGCCGATGCGTGATTCAGGAGGACATATTAATACTCGTTCTACAGGTGTTGGGGCACCATTGTCATCAAGTACTGAAACAAGCGCTTTCCTGTTTTTAGTTGAGTAATAGCACTGCGGGTATTGTACTGGTCAAGTCCAACCGACACTTTTTTTAGAGAATTTTTATAGTTAATTGCTGACTGATCAGCATTCGCTGTATGCAGCCTTTCAACCTAAAAAAATCAGTTAACCCTGCTAGCAAGTAAAATTTAGCATAAACAACCTAAAAGTCTGACTCATTATGTTCTATACCCATGACCTATGAAAATGCTTGATTTTCATAGAGAAGAAGCTC
>JAIVER010000049.1 GCA_023864145.1 Thiohalomonas sp.
GTGATTTAGCCGCATCTGGAACTGAGTAGCCTTGCTCTCTGAGCAGAGCTACTGCTTCTTCTTTAAATTCTTTGGAATATTGTTTGTATGTTCTTTTCTATCCCATTCTTGCACCTCAATAAGTGATTGTTATTATCTCTTATTAAAGTGTACGGTTCCATTAGACCACAACACAACAGTGTTTGAATCGTCGAATGGAAGATAGAGGATTTCTGATAAGTGAATTAGCCGCATGGGAATCACAACAAAAGCAGAAGAAAGCGACGATTAACTGGATGTTTAATGTGGATGCTGCCCGAAGTAAATTGACTCGGGCATATGACAAGTTAATCGGTTAAAATTAATGTGTTTAGGTACGAGTTTAAAAAATTACAGTGTAGTCAAAAAAAGGGGTCAAACACTCAGCTTGTTGGAGAGGATTATCGATTCTTGGCCAGACAACGACTATTAGATTCTATCAAATTCAATTTATTAATTTCTAATTATAGGATTTAGAGCAATGCACACTAAGCAATTGATCTAGTTAATAATTAAATTATCAAAATAAAAATAGCCTATTCCCTGCGAAATAGGCTATTCACATTGGTTAATTTTTTACTTATCTTCACTAACCATATTAATGGTGTACTTTGGTATTTCTATCAGCAGATCTTCATCAGCAACAACAGCTTGACAGCTCAAACGAGAATCAGGCTCAACACCCCAGGCTTTATCCAGATAATCTTCTTCCGTTTCTGTTGCTTTTTCGAGTGAATCAAAGCCTTCGCGAACAATTAGATGACAGGTGGTACAGGCACAGGATTTTTCACAGGCATGTTCAATTTCAATATCATTTTCAATAGCCGCATCACAGATGGTAATGCCGGGTTCTACTTCAATTACTGCACCTTCCGGGCAAATTTCTTCATGAGGTAAAAAGATTAATTTAGTCATTTTCTAGCCTTTACTCTTTAACTTATTGATTAAGTTTATTTACTTTTTTCCCCGCCAATGCCTTATTAATACTGGCATCCATACGACGTTGTGCAAAATTTGCACTTATTTTATCAACGGATTCAATTTTTAATTTAATCGCACGCTGTTCAGAACCTTTGCTGATTTCGATTAATTCATCAATTGCCTGACGAATCGTTGAGCGCTCATCAGCTGAAAGCAAGGCTTCACCATCTTCAACCAAGGCTGCTTGCAATGCTTCCACCACACGCCCAGCTTCAACTTGTTCTTCTCTTAATTTACGTGCATCAATATCATCTTGTGCATAGCTGAAAGAGTCTTTTAACATGCTTTCAATCTCACCATCACTGAGACCATAAGACGGTTTAACCTGAATACGGCTTTCAACGCCCGAGCTTTCTTCTCTCGCTGAGACCGATAATAAACCATCAGCATCTATTTGAAAGGTGACGCGAATTCTGGCTGCTCCAGCAACCATCGGCGGAATGCCTCTTAATTCAAAACGAGCTAATGAGCGGCAATCACTGATCAATTCACGTTCACCCTGAACAACATGAATCGCCATGGCTGTCTGGCCATCTTTAAATGTAGTAAAGTCCTGAGCACGGGCAACGGGAATAGTCGTGTTGCGGTGAATCACTTTTTCGGCCAGTCCTCCCATTGTTTCCAGTCCTAGAGATAATGGTGTTACATCAAGTAACAGCATCTCTTCATCTGATTTGTTACCCACCAGAACATCAGCCTGACGAGCGGCACCAATAGCGACCACTTTATCCGGATCGATATTGACTAATGGCTCAGTTGCAAAAAATTCTCCCACCATCTGACGCACTAACGGCACACGGGTAGAACCACCTACCATGACGACATCCTGAATATCATCTGTTTCTATATTCGCATCGCGTAAAGTCCGGCGACATGGAACCAGTGTTTTTCTGATCAGCGGCTTAATTAATTTTTCAAATTGCTGTAGGGATAATTTATTTTCCCAAATACTGCCATCAGGCAATTCAACGGCTAAAGACGCACTATCTTGCTCACTAAGTGTTTCTTTTGCCTGTCTGGCTGCATCCAATATGGTACGTAATAAGACGGCATCCGGATCATTAATTTGAGCTTCTGCCAGAATCCAGTCGGTAATAGCATGATCTAAATCATCACCACCCAAAGCAGAATCACCTGCAGTGGCAAGTACTTCAAAGACGCCTTTAGTGAGTTTAAGAATAGAGATATCAAATGTACCTCCTCCTAAATCATAGATGACATGAATTCCTTCACTACCGCTATCAAGTCCATAGGCAACAGCTGCTGCGGTTGGCTCATTAATTAAGCGCAAAACTTTTAAACCGGCTAATTTAGCAGCATCTTTAGTTGCCTGACGCTGTGCATCATCAAAATAAGCAGGCACGGTAATCAGTGCACCAGTAAGGTCGCCGCCTAAGGCATCAACTGCGCGCTGTTTGAGTTTTTTAAGAATTTCCGCTGAAACTTCAACAGCACTCACATCTCCGGCAATGGTACGAATTCGAGGAACGACAGAGTCCTCTTCAGTAACAAAATTATAAATTGAATGTTTTTTAATATCTTCCAGTCCACGTCCCATATAACGCTTTACTGAGCTAATGGTATTTAAGGGATCTCTAGACGCGTTTTTCTGAGCCTGATGACCGACATCTGTTTGATATAAACTATTATTTTTACCCAAAAACTGTACCACAGAAGGTAGTAAATGATGACCATCTTCGTCAGCAATGGTTTCTGCCATACCGCTTTTCAGGCTAGCAACCAATGAATTAGTGGTCCCCAGATCAATACCTATCGCCAGCTTATGCTGATGAGGTGCGGTTGTTTGTCCAGGTTCTGAAATTTGTAATAAAGCCATATATTGATACTATCTTGTGGTTGTCGTTATAAAAATCATTAGGTTTAAAGGTTAAGGTACATTTAAAGTTGGTCAGCCAAATCTTCTTCTTTGTCCAGACATTCTTCCTGAAGACGATTTAAAAATTGCATTTTTAATACCTGAGCAGAGGTCTTTTTTAATAGCTCATCATCTTGTTCATCTGCTGATAAAAGTTCATGGAATAAATTCTCTAAGCCACTGATTATCTTATTTATACGGGATTTTACATCATCTAAAATAGTATCCAACTCACCCAGAGGATCATCTTTATCATTCACTTGAGACAGATTTTCCCGTAATTCCATCTGTTCCATTAAAAATGCTGGATCAATACTATTGTTATTCTCACCCAGTTCAATGCCATAACGTGATAATAAGTAGATTGAGCGCTGAAGAGGATTTTTCAATGTTTGCAGCGCATCATTTATTTGCGCTGCTTTTTGAACGGATAAACATCGTTCACGATCGGTGGCATTAGCAAACTTATCAGGATGTATTGATTTTTGAATATCATGGTAATTAGTTGTAAGAGTTTCTTTGTCTATAGAAAAACTAACAGGCAGACCCAGTAGTGAAAAATAGTTGTCTGGATGATTCTTTTTAATGCTATCAGTCATGTTGTTACCTGAAGGGAATTTTTGGGGAAATAAGCAAAGAGTGTTTTGAACAGCAGTTTAGGCGAATCCCTTTATGGTCCATAAAGGGATTCGCCTTATTTATGATGATATTGACTATCTAAACGTTGAAACTCTCACCACAACCACAAGCATCTTTAACATTAGGATTATTAAATTTGAAGCCTTCGTTTAAGCCTTCACGAGCATAGTCCAGTTCTGTGCCATCGATATAAAGCAGGCTTTTAGGATCAACGATAATTTTAACGCCCTTATCTTCAAAAATATTATCATCTTCATCAACTGTATCAGCAAATTCAAGAACATAGCCCATTCCAGAACAACCATTTGTTTTGACACCAAGACGCAATGCCTCGCCTTTGCCTCGATTATTAATAAATCGAACGACGTGTTCAGCTGCAGGATCTGTTAATGTAATCGCCATAAATAGTAACCTAAGTCATCTTTTTATTAAAATAGTTAAAAATTTTAGCTTGATTGTTTTTCTTTATAATCATTAATTGCCGCTTTAATCGCATCTTCAGCTAAAACTGAGCAATGGATTTTTACTGGAGGCAATGCTAATTCTTCTGCAATGTCAGTGTTTTTAATCTGAGCGGCTTCTTCCAGAGTTTTACCTTTAACCCATTCAGTCACCAGTGAACTTGAGGCAATGGCTGAACCGCAACCATAGGTTTTAAACTTGGCATCTTCAATAATCCCCTGCTCATCTACCTTGATTTGTAAGCGCATCACATCACCACAGGCTGGCGCACCAACCATGCCGGTACCTACACCGGACTCATCTTTATGCATGGTACCCACGTTACGTGGATTTTCATAGTGATCCATTACTTTATCACTGTATGCCATTATCTTTAACCTCAATAATTATAATCATTTATTGTACTGATCTCGTTATTTTAGTACATCAATACAATAACTTGTAGTTTTGCTATGCCGTTGCTATTTTTCAAATAGTGCCTGAAAATTTTAATGAGCAGCCCACTCAATAGCAGATATATCAATACCATCTTTATACATGTCCCACAAAGGTGATAGTAATCTTAATTTTTCGACTTTTTCTTTAAGTAATTTAATGGTGTAATCAACATCTTCTTCTGTAGTAAAAAGACCAAGACTAAAGCGAATGGAGCTATGCGCCAATTCATCATTACGACCAATAGCTCTTAGCACATAAGAAGGCTCTAAACTCGCAGACGTACAGGCTGAACCGGAAGAAACAGCTATAGTATCAATCGCCATTAATAAAGACTCACCTTCAACAAAGTTAAAACTTAAATTCAAATTATGGGGTACACGCTGTTCCAGATTACCATTAACATAGAGTTCTTCCATGTCTTCAAAACCTTTTAATAAACGATCACGCAAGGCAAGAATTCGCTTATTTTCACTGACCATTTCTTCTTTGGCAATCTTAAATGCTTCACCCATACCAACAATCTGATGCGTTGCCAGAGTACCGGAACGCATACCGCGCTCATGTCCGCCACCATGCATTTGTGCTTCAATACGAATTCTTGGCTTGCGGCGCACATATAAGACACCAATACCCTTAGGGCCATAGACTTTATGTGCCGACAAAGAGAGTAAATCGACTTTTAGCTTTTGCAGATCAATTTCAACTTTGCCCGCGCTTTGTGCCGCATCAACATGAAATATGATCTTTTTGGAACGACATAATTCACCAATTGCTGCAATATCCTGAATCACACCAATTTCATTATTCACATGCATAATGGAAACGATAATCGTATCATCACACATTGCTGCTTCAATATCTTTCAGTTTAATCAGGCCATCTTCCTGAGGATCAAGATAGGTTACTTCGTAACCTTCTCGCTCAAGCTGACGGCAGGTATCTAAAACAGCTTTATGCTCTGTTTTTGAGGTGATAATATGCTTACCACGCTTAGCATAAAAATGCGCTGCACCTTTTATGGCCAGATTATCAGACTCAGTTGCACCCGATGTCCAGACAAT
Organism: Thiohalomonas sp.; assembly: GCA_023864145.1. Taxonomy (GTDB): domain Bacteria; phylum Pseudomonadota; class Gammaproteobacteria; order GRL18; family GRL18; genus GRL18. The sequence continues at coordinate 5,476 of JAIVER010000049.1, forward strand.
TTCTTTAGGATCTGCATTAATCAAAGCTGCCACATCAGCACGAGCTTGTTCTACCGCAATTTCTGCATCCCAACCATATTTATGAGAGCGAGATGCAGGATTGCCAAAATTCTCATCCATGGTTAGATAATGACACATTTTTTCAGCGACACGCTTATCAACGGGTGTCGTGGCTGAATAATCCAGATATATCGGTGAACTCATTAATAATTCCTGTACCAGTTTGTCACAATAATATTTACCGTTTACAGGCAGATATTTTATTGTAATCTTTTATAAAAAATAAGCTTCTAAAAAAATTAAGCCACAGAGTGTTCTTTCAAGCCAATTTCTGCGCCATTAATAGGCAATGCCTTATCCTGACGTCGGGCAACATCCTGAACACCTTGTTTTTTAACCAGACTGCCTAGTGAAATATTAGCCAGAAAGTCAAAAATCTGGTCACTCAGATCACACCAGAGATCATGTGTTAAACAGCGCTCTGCATGCTGACAATTACCTTTACGCTTACAACGTGTCGCATCAACGGTCTCATCAACTGCGGCAATAATTTCTGCAACAGCAACATCATCGGCAGGGCGATTTAAACGATAACCGCCTCCAGGGCCTCGCGCACTATTAACCAGCTCATTTTTTCTTAATTTGGAGAACAATTGTTCCAAATAAGAAAGTGATATTTCCTGACGCGCAGAAATATTCGCCAATGTAATGGGTCCCTGATCATAATGAAGGGCCAAATCTAACATTGCTGTAACTGCGTAGCGCCCTTTTGTGGTCAATCTCATGTGTTATTCCTGTTTTTTTTAAAACTTGATAACACCATCTTAAAAAAACCAAGCGTTTTAGTCAAGTATTTTTCAGAGTCTTCATTATTACTTTTTTGATCGAACTTAGACTTAGATTCAGACTCAGAATTTGAACGAACTGAAATTTTTGAATCTAAATGAACCACATGAATATGCTCTTCACCCTTAATACCACCAGAGCTGCCACCTGCAGAACTACAAATATCTTGCGCAGGACAAGTCTGAGGATGTTCATCTATCGGTGTTATTTCACAAATATGTACTTCTGGAATAGTAATGTCAGGAAATTCAGCATCAATAGAGCGAATTGCCGTACACATTTTATCCAGTTTATCATCCACTGAGTGCATATGATCCAACATACAATTAATTGCATGAGCCACCGGATCAGGCATTTCGCTGGATGTTCCATAAGCATCAAAACCAATTTTTTTAGCCATATGCTCACGTTTCTCATTATTAACTGTGTCTTTAGGTTTTAACTTTTTGTCTATATTGGTGATCACTCGCCCCGGAATCCCTACAACGGTACAAGATTCTGGTACGTCTTTAACCACTACCGCATTAGAACCCACCCGCGAGCCGTTAGCCAAAATGATAGGCCCTAACACTTTAGCCCCGGCACCCACAATCACATCATTACCCAGAGTCGGATGCCGCTTGCCTTTATTCCAGGATGTTCCACCCAGAGTGACACCATGATACAAGGTACAATCATCACCAATAGTAGTGGTTTCACCAATCACAACCCCCATGCCGTGATCAATAAAAAAACGCCGGCCAATGGTTGCCCCGGGGTGGATCTCTATACCCGTCAATGTTCTTGCTATTGCTGAAAAAAAACGAGCCAGCCATCGCACTTTCCATTTCCACAGTTTATTATTCATACGATATGCGATCATCGCATGAACGCCGGGATAGGTGGTCAGCACTTCAAAGTAGTTACGTGCAGCCGGATCACGATCAAAGACACATAAAATGTCTTCTTTAAGATGCTCAAACATTGTGTAAACTCTTAACCATCAATTTTTTAATCATTACAGCTCACTATAATTTTATTTCCAGTCAAACAATGTATTTTTGACGATGCAGAAAGACTGGGCATTTTACTAGGAAATACTATAACACTCAATCACTAATATTAGACAAACACGATATATGTCAAAGAAATGCTCATAATTTAATCAGCATTTTTGTTTTTTATAATATCCTGTTCTGGTTTCAGTCCTGATTTTAATTGCTGAGTTTTATTCAATATACCACGTAAAATATTTAATTCTTCTTGCTTTAAGCGTATGCGATTATAGATATTGCGTAATTTAGGCATGAGTTGGGGAGATTGCTGCAAACGCAGGAAATCAATATCAACCACTGTCTCCTGCAGATGTTGATAAAAACGTTCCATATTTTCGCTGGAGGCATACTCTATTGACTCTTCCTGACTCACTTCCTGGATCTTTTCCTGCATAGTACTTTTATTTTGAGCATATAAGGACATCATCACTTCATAAGTCACAATTTGCACAGCAGAAGCCACATTTAGAGATTGATAATCAGAATTAGTAGGAATATTGATCAGTTTATGACAAAGCCCTACCTCTTCATTACTGAGCCCCGTTCTTTCCCGTCCAAAGACCAGTGCGACTTCACGCTCCTGTGCTTCTTTAATAGACAAAGCCCCTGCTTCACGCCCATCAATAAAGTCATGCTGCAGCTTTCTTTCCCGTGCCGTAGTGCCAAGCACTAAATGACAACCGGTTAATGCTTCTTCAAATGAAGAACAAACCGTTGCTTTAGTCAATAAATCATCAGCTCCCGAGGCCATTGCCGTCGCTTCATAATTAGGAAATTGTTTAGGATTAACAAGATAAAGTCTGCTTAAGCCCATATTTTTCATGACTCTGGCAGCCGCACCAATATTGCCGGGGTGAGAAGTGTTGATCATAACAACACGAATATTATCTAGACTCATATACCCAATCAACTTGAAAATGCAGGATCGAACACTTGGAAATTATCATTAATTCGAGAATCTAATGATTTTCCAATGCTCGGTAA
>JAIVER010000050.1 GCA_023864145.1 Thiohalomonas sp.
TACCGAGCATTGGAAAATCATTAGATTCTCGAATTAATGATAATTTCCAAGTGTTCGATCCTGCATTTTCAAGTTGATTGGGTATATTAAACTTTCAGAAATTGAAGTTGATAGTTTTATTATTTTTGGTAAAAATCTATTTTATGAAATCCAAACTCAACACTAACTACTCCAGTTAATCAAATTAATACAGAGGGTTGTTATTAAATAAAATCTGCAATAGTATGAGGTGATAACCCTCATTTTTATACCTTATCAACTACTCACTACCTATCGACCTAAACCACCTTATTTTATTGGTGAAAAAATCCGATTACTTATCAATTCCGATATTCCATCCATATATTGGAAATCCATTATAAATAATCGATATACATAGAATGGGAGTTTATGATGGTCAACCACAAAAAAGTCACTTATACATTGGATCAGAGAGTCATCAATATCATTGAGAGAAAAAGTTACTTAACTGATCTTTCTCAGAGCCGATGGTTATCAAACTCTATTCAATTAGGATTTGAGATGATGGTGGATGATTACTATGACAATGATAAGAAACCATTGGTTGGGGCGAAACGTAAGCGACCGAATACCATCCCCAAAACCTTCACTCTGCCGACTGATGTGGTGACTACTCTCAATTGGTTCTCTGAGAAATTGGGGATGAAGAAAAACCACTTAGTTTCTGCATCAATATTAAATTTTGAAAAAACTGAAGAAGAGAAACTAGATAAAAAGATTGACGATTTGATGAAATCTGTTGAGGAAGCTTATTCTAACAAATACAAATAAAGTTTGAATCGCCCTTTTTTATATGTATTTCCCAAATTCTCTGGCACACAAAGCTCGTCTCACACCATCACAGTATTCATAACCTCTAACGCCTCTGCCATTTGATATACCCATGACCTATGAAAATGCTTGATTTTCATAGGTCATGGGTATAGATAGTAAAAACTGTAACTTATAACCCCTTCTAAGTGGGTTATCCACTCATAATCACCACCATCATAGTGGATTTGGGATGTTGTTGGATTTCCTTCAGAATCATAGTTATCAATTCTTACTGAATATTCATTTACAGTTACATTTGTTTTCATAGTAACAATATTTATTCCGTATCCCATACCAGATTTAATAATTCAATATGCCCTAATTCTGATTTAACATAACAATTTGGGCAACCTTTGGAACTTGGATGGTTTGTACATCCTTTACATTTAGAAACAATGTCACTAGCCATACTAATTTCTTGGCTAATAGTATTCAATTTTAATATTTGATTGTTAATTAATTCTTGAATTTCATTAAAATGATGAATCACCTGCCGACTACTTTCATCACCAGTTTTGCTATTCGTTCGTAACTGAACAATTTTACGTATTGAATCAATTGAAAAGCCAGATTGAGTTAATGACAAAATAACTTTTAATCTTGTCACGTGTTTATTGTTATAAAGTCGCGTTCCTTTGCCAGTTCTAATTGGTTGTATAAGTCCTCCTTCTTCATAGAAGCGAATCGTCCTTATGGAAGTAGCAAGCAAACTTGCTACTTCACCAATTTTATAATCATGCTTATTCATTTATTACATTCCAACTAAATGGGTTTTATAGCCAATAGAATAAATAAAATTATTAATGAGCAATGAAGTCGTTTTTTTAGAGTTATAGTAAACAACCAGAAGATGTTCCTTATTAAATCTAGGAGCTATCACTCCATCAAATTGTCTTAGCTTTTCTTCAATATCTGTTTGTTGTTGTGTGCTTAAATCACTTCTAAAGTGAATCATTATGTCTGTTGATTGCATGAGCATTCTCCACTATCTTACGTTAAAGGTAGATTTACTGTATAACGTTAACGTGAGATAATCAAGAGATTTTACAATTTATGTTCTGAAAATTGAGCTATCAGAGGAATATTCCTCACATTCACACTAATAACTAACTCTGAATAATTTTAGTCAACAATAAATAGATATGGTGTAGAAAATTATTTGGACGGTATCAACTAAGAAAATTGATGGTTTTGATGGACTGTTTAGTGAAGGATTTTGATGAACAATAACCAAAATTAACAAAATCTGAAGATAATGCTACCTTTTTTGCTAGTCTTAAAAAAATCGCCCCGATACAGGTGCATTTTGGGTGGTATCCGTCATTTCTACCAACGGGATAACCTCTGTAAAAACATATATTTATATAGTGTTTGAGGATGGTTGTGCTACCAATAAAAAAGGTAGCAAAATTAGTAGCAAAAGCGGCTTTTTTTGGCCTCTTTTTGATGGTTATGCTACTAATATGCTACCTTTTTATTTTGGTAACGCAGTAACCCTTTGATTAACAAAGGATTACTTTGGGATGGTAGGTATTTACATCATGCCGCCCATTCCACCCATACCGCCCATACCGCCCATATCAGGAGCACCAGCACCACCTTCTTGAGGCTTTTCACTAACCATTGCTTCGGTAGTCAACATCAGACCAGAAACAGAAGCTGCATGCTGTAATGCAGAGCGAGTCACTTTAGCTGGGTCCATAATACCCATTTCAATCATGTCACCATAAACGCTGCTTGCAGCATTGTAACCATAATTACCTTCGCCAGCTTTTACATTGTTCACCACAACAGAGGCTTCATCACCTGCGTTGACAGCAATCTGACGCATAGGCTCTTCCATGGCACGTTTTAGAATATCAACGCCCACTTCCTGGTCATGGTTAAGGGTATTCACATCACCAATGGCTTGTAAGGCACGAATCAGTGCAACGCCACCACCCGGTACCACACCTTCTTCTACTGCGGCACGAGTTGCATGCAGTGCATCTTCAACGCGAGCTTTCTTTTCTTTCATTTCAACTTCAGTAGCAGCACCCACTTTAATCACAGCAACGCCGCCAGCTAATTTAGCAAGACGTTCCTGAAGTTTTTCACGGTCGTAATCAGAAGAAGTTTCTTCCAGTTGGCGACGGATCTGGTCAACACGAGAGTGAATATCAGCTTCCTCACCTGCACCATCAATGATAGTTGTGTTTTCTTTGCTTACCTGAACACGCTTAGCTGTACCCAGATCATCCAGAGTCACCGCTTCAAGGCTTAAACCGACTTCTTCAGAAATCACAGTAGCGCCAGTCAGAATAGCGAGATCCTGCAGCATGGCTTTACGACGATCGCCAAAGCCCGGTGCTTTTACTGCAGTAACTTTAACGACACCACGCATGTTATTCACAACTAAAGTAGCCAGCGCTTCACCTTCAATATCTTCAGCAATAATGAATAAAGGCTTGCCTGATTTTGCCACGGCTTCTAATACTGGGAGCAAATCACGGATATTAGTAATTTTCTTGTCATGTAACAAGATATATGGGCTATCCAGATCAGAAGTCATACTATCCTGATTGTTAACGAAGTAAGGTGATAAGTAACCACGGTCAAACTGCATACCTTCGACTACATCTAATTCATTGTGTAATGCAGTACCTTCTTCTACGGTAATAACACCTTCTTTACCGACGTTTTCCATTGATTCAGCAATAATATTACCAATGCTTTCATCAGCGTTGGCAGAGATTGAACCCACCTGGCCAATAGCTGCTGAATTTTCACAAGGCTTAGCCATTTCTTCAATTCGTGCCACAGCAGCGTCCACAGCTTTGTCGATACCACGTTTCAAATCCATTGGATTCATGCCGGCAGCAACGGCTTTTAAGCCTTCATTTAATATGGATTGAGCCAGTACTGTTGCAGTAGTGGTTCCGTCTCCGGCAATATCAGAAGTTTGTGATGCCACTTCTTTCATCATCTGTGCGCCCATATTTTCAAATTTATTTTCCAGTTCAATTTCTTTTGCAACTGAAACACCATCTTTAGTGATGCTGGGTGCACCAAACGCTTTGTCTAAAACAACGTTACGGCCTTTAGGACCTAAGGTGACTTTAACGGCATTAGCCAGAGTATTGACTCCGGCAATCATTAGATGACGTGCGTCATCTCCAAATTTTACGTCTTTAGCTGGCATGTTTTATACCTCTATAATTTATTTCTTTAAAATGGGATAGTTGTGTGTATTTTTTCAGCACTGAAATAAGTACTTATTCAACAACTGCTAATACGTCTTCTTCACGCATAATTAGCAATGTTTCATCAGCAACTTTAACTTCACTTCCGGAATATTTCCCGAAAATAACTTTATCACCACTTTTTAGTTCCATGGCTATCAAGTCACCGTTATTAGCAATACGGCCTTTACCACCAGCGACAACTTCACCTTCAGATGGCTTCTCAGTTGCAGAATCAGGGATATAAATACCACCAGTAGTTTTTGTTTCTTCTTCAAGGCGACGCACAACTATGCGATCACCTAATGGGCGAATGTTCACGTTAAATTTTCTCCATCATATGTTTTTAGCACTCTCAACTTAAGAGTGCTAATCAATACTGTTATAAAACCGGCTTGATCTGAATCAGATTAAGCCGGATTGCGTTAGTGCTTGTTTAATTTGGGACAGGACTTTTTTTTTCAAGGATAAACTGACAAAAAACACTTTTATTTTGAAAAAAACGCTCTCTTAACCTATTTTTACTTATTTACACCATCAGAGCTGTCTACTGAGACTTCAATGATATGCTGCTGCAGCCTTTCCTTATTGCGTTCATGCTGTTGTTCGGGGGTTAAATCTTCGTATTCCCCTTCAAAATAATCACCACCGGGAAACCCCCTATTGGCATTGGAAAAACGGGATTTCAAAACAGCACTACTAATTAACAAGGAAGCTAAGAGGGTTCTAAAAGGAGGGAGCAGCAATAAAAAACCCACAGCATCAGTAAAAAAGCCGGGCATCAGCAAACAAATAGCAGCAAACAACAGCATGATCCCTTCAAACATTTCCTTTGCTGGCGGTATGCCCTGGGCCATCGACTTATGTGCTTTTTGTATGGTTGAAAACCCCTGGATACGAATTAATGTCACGCCTAACACTGCTGTGAACATCACGGCAAGCACTGTTGGAAGAGCACCGATAGCACTACCGACTTCAATGAGTAAATAGATTTCTATCAAAGGCACACCGATAAAAATAATAAGAAATAAGGGTAATATTGGCATTATAGTCTCAAGTTGTTTATGTATAGTCTGATAAGGTCTCACCTATAAGGTTCGATAGTTAAACCTAAATAAATCAGTTGAACAAGTTGCTAATCCCCTATTCATCACTTAAAATTTCAAGAATTTAATTACTCTCTTTTAGATTCCTCATTAATCGATATTTCTGAAAAAAGCATTCTATTCAGAATGTAACCTTATTAATGGGGTAAGGAATCACTTTTTTCAAATGAAAAAAAATAATATCACCGAGCAGCCCGTCTATCAATTGGTTCTTTGTACCTGCCCAGATGAAGATGTCGCCATCAATATTGCGGAAAATATCGTCGCTCAAAAACTGGCCGCCTGCGTCAATGTGTTACCCGCTGTTTATTCTGTCTACCATTGGCAGGATAACGTCGAATCAGCCAAAGAAAATATGATAGTGATAAAAACAACGAAAGAAAAATATGCATCTTTAGAACAGGTTATTACTTCGTTACACCCCTATGAAGTGCCTGAGATCATCGCTATAGATATAACTAGTGGTTTACCTGAATATCTAAAATGGATAGATAATAGTATAAACTGAATCTTTAATCTGTCGCCAATGTATTACCAAGACCTGAAAGCAAAGAACACTATTCAGGTCTTACTTAAATGACATCTACATCAATCCAGTGGCCATAATAATGCTAAAGCGATTTACCTTACTTTTATTGCTATTTTTAATATCCGCCAACACACTTGCAGAACAATATTTTCTCCCTCCGGAACAAGCATTTGCCATACAACCCAGTAAAGTAGTCACCTCTGCTGATGGTACTCAGGTCATTGTATCCTGGAAAGTTGCTGATGATTATTATGTTTATCGCGATAAGGTCACCTTCACTTCTGATGATGACACTTTAACGCTTGGTGAGGTTGAATTATCCGCTAGTGAAACCAAGGAAGATCCCTATTTTGGTAAAATACAAATATTCAAAAAAGAATTTACCGCCAGCATCCCTTTTACATCGGATAAAGAAGCCGGTGAATTACTCTTTTTAACAGCAAAATCACAAGGCTGCGCCTCAGGCGGTATTTGTTATCCTCCCTTAAAGCAACCGCTTTCCTTCACTCAGGTAAAAAGCCCGTTACAAAATCAAGTAAAAAACAACAGCATTGAAGCTAAGTCTGCTGACTTAGCTGAGTCAAACCAACTTAATACATTGGCTAATCTGAGCAATAACCTTGAGACTCAGGATGATTTTCTGGATATCGAAGAAGCCTTTAAATTTTCACTCTCTCTAGATGACAATAATCAGCTCTCTGCCATATGGTCTATAGCAGAGAAACATTATCTTTATAAAAATAAATTTAAATTTGAACTCATAGAAGGCAATGGCTTTACCATTCAACAGCCTGAGATGCCGGAAGGGAAAGCAAAAAGTGATGAGTATTTAGGTGATTATGAAGCCTATTATCATGATTTAAGCATTAATATACCCATTATCGGCTCTGGTGACAAAAGCAAACCTCTGGCAGTAAAAGTCACTTATCAGGGCTGCTCTGAATCGGGCATCTGCTATCCTAAAGTCACTAAAAATATTGAGCTGGATATATCCAAATTATCTGCCGCTATTGCTGATAGCACTTCCCCTCAGATATCCGCTAAGAAGACAACAACAAGCAATTCAACAATCCAGAACAATAAACCTCAGGTACAATCAGAACAGAATGCATTAGCTGGTCTGTTGAGCTCTGAAAATACGCTGCTTGCCTTATTGACCTTTTTCTTAATCGGGCTTGGACTGGCATTTAGTCCCTGCGTATTTCCTATGGTCCCCATTCTTTCAGCTATTATTGCCGGTCAGGGAAGCAAGGCCGGCAGCAGCGCCTTTCTCATGTCCGTGGTCTACGTGCTGTCCATGGCAGTTGTTTATACTTTAGTGGGCGTTGTCGCTGGACTGTCCGGTAACAATATCCAGATTATTTTCCAAAACCCCTGGGTATTAGGCAGCTTTTCTCTGATTTTTGTTTTACTGGCCTTTTCAATGTTCGGCTTTTATGAGTTACAGTTACCTTCATCACTACAATCAAAGATCTCTGAATTTAGTAATAAACAAGAAGGCGGTACCTTGATCGGTGTGGCCATTATGGGTATTTTATCAGCACTGATTGTTGGCCCCTGTATGGCACCTCCGTTGATGGGCATCTTATTATTTATCAGTCAGACAGGTGACCCGCTGCTGGGCGGCAGTGCCTTGTTTATCATGAGTCTGGGCATGGGTATTCCATTAATTGTTATTGGTACCTCAGCAGGTAAACTGATGCCCAGAGCAGGAATCTGGATGGAGACAGTCAAGGCCGTCTTTGGTGTTGCCATGCTGGGGGTGGCAATCTGGATGCTGGAAAGAGTATTACCCGAAATCGTTATTATGTGGCTATGGGCATTACTTATCTTTGTTTCCGGTGTGTACATGGGCGCATTAACTCCCATTCATGAAAATACCACCGGCTGGTCTCGTCTATGGAAGGCTTTAGGACTGGTATTAATGCTTTACGCCAGTTTATTAATCATTGGTGCTTCTTCCGGCAATGCTGATTATATGCAGGCGCTCAAAGGTCACACTGTAACAACCTCAAGCACTAATGCAGCAGCACCGCATGTTGCCTTTGAAAAAATTAAATCCGTTGCTGATTTAAAACAAAAATTGGCAGCCGCCCAACAGCAAAATCAGCCAGTGATGCTTGATTTTTATGCCGACTGGTGTACTTATTGTAAAAGTATGGAAAACACCACCTTTAAATCAGCTAAAGTCCTTTCTTCTCTGGAAAACTTTATTGTCTTACAAGCGGACGTGACGGATATGGACGAAAAGGATAAAGAGCTGTTAAAATCATTTCAAATCCCAGCACCTCCGGCCATTTTATTTTTTACACCAGAGTCAGGTGCCTCTCATGCTGCAGAGAAGCATAACTTCCGGGTGGTGGGGTATAAAAATGGTGATGATTTTGCACAGCACGTTGACTCATTTTCAAGTGCTGGAAAGTAAAATCTCAGAACTCTCAACATTCTCTTATTAATAAATAATTAACTATGAAAATCAGTATTATCGTTCTTATCTCTGTGGCTCTCTTATGATTTGCTTTTGCTTATCAGGACAAACCTGTAGATGACGGCCTGCAAATCATCACTA
>JAIVER010000051.1 GCA_023864145.1 Thiohalomonas sp.
GCTGATTTTTCATGGGCTGTGAGAGTAATTTGCGTCATTGGATAATTTTGATCTTCTTCTCTATGAAAATCAAGCATTTTCAAGTTGATTGAGTATAGGTGCAGTTATTTAGTATGAAGTACATAAAAAAACCGACTTAAGCCGGTTTTTTTAAATGAAAGCGTAGGAACGTTCTTTACTCCAGATTAGAAAAAAGGATCAGGCTTTTAAAATATCCAGAACTTCTTCTAATTCAGTTCTCAATTGAGAAATAATTTGATGACTGCGAGTGACATCTTCTTTGGATTCCTCGCCTTCTAGCTTTTGACGTGCACCACCAATCGTATAGCCATGTTCATACAACAGACTACGGATCTGACGGATCATAATAACATCCTGACGTTGATAATATCGTCTATTACCACGACGCTTCACTGGTTTCAGTTTGGGGAATTCCTGCTCCCAATAGCGAAGTACGTGAGGTTTTACATCACATAAATCACTGGCTTCACCAATGCTAAAATAGCGTTTCCCCGGAATAACGGGAAGTTCATTATTATTCGATGCTTCCAGCATATGCTTCTACCCGAGCCTTTAGTTTTTGTCCAGGTTTAAAAGTAACAACACGACGTGCTGAGATAGGTATCTCTTCGCCGGTTTTAGGATTACGACCAGGGCGCTCATTTTTATCCCTGATATCGAAATTACCAAATCCAGATAACTTTATCTGTCCATCTGTTTCAAGTGCAATTCTTAGTTCTTCATAAAAAGCTTCAACAAATTCTTTCGCTTCGCGTTTGTTAAGGCCTAGTTCATCAAATAACCGTTCTGCCATATCGGCTTTAGTTAGTGCCATCTTTTATCTCATTCTATAAAGAACTAATCTCTAAGTTTAGCTCCATGTTGTTGCTCAAGATCACTCAGTACTGCCTGGATCAGAGTATCAATCTCATCATCTGTTAAGGTACGGGATTGTTCTTGCAAGCTCAGGCTCACAGCCAGGCTCTTTTTGCCAGCTTCAACACCTTCACCAATATATACATCAAATAATTCAACAGTCACATCACTTTCATGATTATCTGTTGTTTGATGAATTGTATTAATTATAGCAGATGAATCAATTTCGTCATCTACTACAATAGCAATATCTCTACGAATTGCAGGGAATTTTGATAATATTTTGAATTCTGGCACTTTTGCCGCCGAAATTGCATCAAATTCCAATTCAAAAAGTATACAAGTACTCTTTACATCCATCGCTTTTGCGACTGAAGGATGTAAGGTACCCATCCAGCCAACCGCTTGATTATCTTTGTAAATTCTAGCTGACTGTCCAGGATGTAACGCTGGATTCTGCTCAGCTGAAAAATGATAAGAGGATAAATCACCTCCTAAACTTAAAATTGCTTCAACATCTGCTTTTAAATCATAGAAGTCAACGTTTCGCCCTTTTTCACCCCATTGTTCAGGAAAGGCACTGCCGTTGATAATGCCGGCAATCATCACTTCCTGCAGCAACTTATCTTCTGTCTTATCAGAAGCACCGGGAACAAAGCGTGAACCCATTTCAAAAAATCGAATACGATTTTGCTGACGATTCTGATTATAGACTAAAGCACCAATTAAGCCAGTCCATAAACTGGTACGCATTACTGATAAATCTTCTGATATGGGATTGGACAGCTTAATCCCGGGATTATCAGGGGTAATTAAGTTTTGTGCTTTAGGCTCAACAAAACTATAACAAATCGCTTCCTGATACCCCAAACTGACTAAAAGTTCTTTTACTTTTAGTTCATTAATTTGATCTTCAGGGCAGGCAGACATTACAATGGAGCCATGAGGTAAAGTAAACGGCAGCTTGTCATAACCATAAATCCGTCCTATTTCCTCAACTAAATCAACATCATACTCTATATCAAAACGAAATGCAGGCGCTGTTACCTGCCAACCATCATCACAGTCTAGGACATCCATTTCTAAACGGGTCAGGACATCTTTCACAGTTTCATCATCTATTTCAATACCAAGCACTCTGGTAATTTTTTCTTTTCTTAATAAAATAGACTTTGCTTTAGGAATATAGTCATCATGTGTTTGCTCAACAACAGGACCTGCTTCACCTCCGGTAATATCCAAAATAAGGTGTGTTGCTCTTTCAATGGCCTGTACCTGTAACTGAGGTGATACACCACGTTCAAAACGGTGAGAAGAATCGGTATGCAGCCCATGATAACGTGCTTTACCGATGATCATCTCCGGATTAAAAAAAGCACTTTCCAATAGTATATCTTTTGTCTCATCGCTCACTGCAGAACTTTCACCGCCCATAATACCGGCTAATGCCAGTGCCTGTGCATTATCAGCAATAACCAGATTATCGGCATTGAGAGAAATTTCTTGACCATCAAGCAAGGTGACTTTTTCATCTTGTAATGCCATTCTTACATTTATTTGTCCCTGAATTTTATTCCGGTCAAAGGCATGCATCGGCTGACCCAGCTCAATCATGACAAAATTAGTAATATCAACCAGAGGACTAATAGAGCGATGACCACAACGACCTAGTTTTTCCTTCATCCACATAGGGGTCTTTGCCAGTGTATTGACGTTTTTAATGACTCGTCCTGCATAGCGAGGGCAGGCTTCTTTGGCTTCAATATTAATCGTCATACTGTCATCAATGGAAGCCTTCTGCGCTATGATCTCCACTGACTTGACATCATTACGAGTTATGACTCCGGTTTCACGCGCAACACCGGCGATTGAAAAGCAATCACCACGGTTAGGTGTGACACCTAATTCAATACAGACATCGTCCAATTGCAGATAATCATTAAGCGTTGTACCAATAGGTGCATCTTCGGGTAATTCCATAATACCTTCAGCACTATCAGCCAGACCTAATTCTTTTTCTGAGCAAAGAATGCCCAGAGAAACCACACCACGCAGCTTGGATTTCTTTATTTTAAAGTCACCGACTAACACCGCTTTGACCATAGCACAGGCAACGATTAAATCTTTACGTGCATTTTTTGCACCGCAGACAATTTGTAATGGCTCTTCTGAAAGCTCACCGACATCAACTAGACAAACCTGTAATTTGTCAGCGTCCGGGTGTTTTTCAGCACTTAATATTTTACCTACAACAACACCTGTATGTGCAGGTGAAACAGGTTCAATGGCATCAACTTCAAGACCAGCCATAGTAAGCTTATGCCCCAACACGGCTGTCGTTAAGTCTGGGTTAACCCATTCTCTGAGCCATTGTTCACTAAATTTCATATATTATTTCCTGAACTTTTTTCTAGTTCTTTATTATTACTATTCAGTCTAGTATTTACAAAAAGCCTGTGGTTGCTTATTTATCTGAGTTTGATTGTCTGAGCGTAGCGAGTTCTCAAAGTTAGATAAATAAGTGACCATAGGTTTAACAGTGGTAATTAAGAAATACATGCTGAATAGTTAGCAATTATTTTATTAGGTGTTGTAAAAACTTAAGAAAACTGACGTAAGAAACGTAAATCATTTTCAAAAAATAGTCTTAAATCATTCACGCCATAACGCAGCATACTCAAACGCTCTACCCCCATACCAAAGGCAAAACCGGTGTACTTTTCACTATCAATACCTGAATGTCTGAACACTTCAGGATGAACCATGCCGCAACCCAGAACTTCCAGCCAGCCTGTATGACTACACACACGACAGCCTTCACCACCACACATCACACATTCAATATCAGCTTCTGCTGAAGGTTCAGTAAATGGGAAATAGGAAGGTCTGAAACGTACTTTCAGGTCTTTTTCAAAAAACTGTTTCAAGAAATCATCTAAAATACCTTTTAAATCAGTAAAACTGACTTCTTCATCAACCATCAGCCCTTCTACCTGATGAAACATAGGCGTATGGGTGACATCAGAATCACAACGATAAACCCGGCCGGGAGCAATCACCCGCAAAGGCGGCTTTTGAGCTTCCATGGTACGAATTTGTACCGGTGATGTATGGGTTCTTAATACGGTATGCGGATCAAAGTAAAAGGTATCATGCATGGCACGTGCAGGATGTGACTCAGGAATATTGAGCGCTTCAAAGTTATGGTAATCATCTTCGATTTCCGGACCGGTTTTTACTTCAAAACCCATCTCGGCAAAGAGTGATTCAATACGCTGCAGGGTACGGCTGATAGGATGCAAACCACCTATTTGCTCACCACGACCAGGCAAGGTAACGTCAATTGTTTCTGAGCGTAATTGTTCGGCCAGTGCAGATTCCTGCAGGGCTATCTTTTTATCTGTAATCGCAAGTTGAATAGATTGTTTAGCTTTATTAATCACCTGGCCTGCTTTCGGGCGTTCTTCGGCTAATAATTTACCCAGCTCTTTCATCAGAGCGGTTATTTCACCTTTTTTACCTAAGTATTGAACACAAATCTGTTCCAGTGCATCAATATTGTCTGCAACTTCAATACCCTGCTGTGCTGCTTCAACCAATTTGTCCAGGTTTTCCACCATGTAACCTCTGTTCTTTTGAAAATTTGAATAAAAAAAAGGGAAAGACTTTCGCCCTTCCCTTTTTTATACCTATCGTGTCAGAAACACAATGGGTTTTTACTTATTTCTAATTGTACCTGCAATTGCAGGTACTCAGAAAAAGCAGACTATGCAGAAAGTGCTGCTTTAGCTTGTTCAGCAATCGCTGAAAATGCACCTTTATCAGCAATCGCCATATCAGAAAGCACTTTACGATTGATTTCGATATTGGCTTTCTTCAGACCATTGATCATGCGGCTATAGCTCAAAGCATTTTCACGTGCACCCGCATTAATACGTGCAATCCATAATTGACGGAATTGACGTTTACGTTGACGACGGTCACGATAAGCATATTGACCAGCTTTAGTTACAGCTTGGACTGCAGCACGATAGACATTTTTGCGACGACCGGAATAAGCTTTCGCTTGCTTAATGACTTTCTTGTGTTTAGCGTGTGCTTGTACACCACGTTTTACTCTTGCCATGTTACTCTGCTCCTATGATTAGACTAAACGTAACATACGTTTGATTGCGGGAGCATCTGACTTATCAATTGAGTCAGGAGCACGTAAATGACGCTTACGCTTGGTAGTCATTTTGGTCAGGATGTGGCTGCGGTTTGCATTACCGCGTTTGATACGTCCGGAACCTGTTAGGCGAAAACGCTTTGAAGCGCCGCGCTTTGATTTCATTTTTGGCATAATTCACCTCTAAAATAGTTACGCATTTGTGCTTTTATCCGTTCATTAAGTAAACATAAAAGCTAAGTAAAACAACAATACTTTGACTCACACCTTACTTATATCAACTTCTAATATAAAAAGCAGAAAACCTGATGACGGTCTCTTGTGAGTGATTGCTACTTTTTGCTTTTTGGCGCTAAAACCATTGTCATTTGACGACCTTCAAGCTTGGCACCTTGTTCAACGCTAGCCAGTTCTTCAAGATCTTTTGCAACTCGATTCAGTACGTCCATACCCAGCTCACGATGAGCCATTTCACGACCACGAAATCTTATTGTTACTTTGGTTTTGTCACCATTTTCAAGAAAGCGAGTCATGTTGCGTAATTTGACCTGATAATCACCTTCTTCAGTACCGGGTCTGAGTTTAAGCTCTTTGACCTGTGTTTGTTTTTGTTTTTTCTTTTCCTGAGCCTTTTTCTTTTTCTGCTCAAAAATAAATTTGCCGTGATCCATGACACGACAAACAGGAGGTTTTGCAGTCGGTGCAATCTCCACGAGATCCATTTCACTATCACTGGCTAATTTTTTAGCTTCTGCAAGGCCCATAATCCCTGCCTGTTCCCCGTCTGCACCAATTACACGAATTTCTCTGGCGATAATATCATCATTTATACGGGTTTTGTTTGAATTGGATTTATCAAACTCTCTTCTTGGGATTGCGATGGGCTTTATCTCCTAAAATTAACCAATTTATACTTATGTTCTATTGAACGCGATATTTTAGTAAACTTTTTAACGAAAAGCCACCCTATTCTTTAACTAAATAGTGAACAAAAGCGGCTTTATGTGAATAACTTACATGAATTGATTGAAAAATAGACAATTACAGACCATATTGTTGTATTTCTTTGTTCATTTTAGCAATCAACTCATCTGCCGTCATGGTACCTAAATCTTCACCACTGCGAGTTCTTATTGCAATGCAGTTATTTTCAATCTCTCTGTCACCAGCAACCAGAATGTAAGGCACACGTGCCAGCGTATGTTCACGGATCTTAAAACCGATTTTTTCATTTCTCAAATCAGACTCAACTCGTAACCCGGCTTTTTGCAGTGTCTTAACAAAATCACTGAGATAGCCTGCTTGTTTGTCGGTAATACCCATAACGACAGCCTGCACCGGTGACAACCATAAAGGCATCTTGCCCGCATGTTCTTCAATTAAAATACCAATAAAACGTTCTAACGAGCCAAGAATGGCACGGTGGATCATCACTGGAACCTCTTTTTCGCCATGCTCATCAATATAATGCGCATCCAGTCGACCCGGCATAGAGAAATCAACTTGTGCGGTACCACATTGCCAGACCCGGCCAATACAGTCTTTCAGAGAAAATTCAATTTTAGGTCCATAAAAAGCACCTTCACCCGGCTGCAGCTCCCAGTCCAGATCTTTGCTGTTTAATGAAGCTTCTAAAGCAGCTTCGGCTTTATCCCACACTTCATCAGAACCCACTCGCTCTTCAGGGCGAGTTGACAGCTTAACTAATACATCAGTAAAACCAAAATCTTTGTAAACATCAAAAAGCAGGTCTATAAAAGCAGAGATTTCACTCTGAATTTGATCTTCAGTACAAAAAATATGAGCATCATCCTGCACAAAGTTTCTGACTCGCATTAAACCATGCAAAGTACCTGAAGGCTCATTACGGTGACAGGAACCAAATTCTGCCATGCGTAAAGGCAGATCACGATAGGATTTCAAGCCGGTATTAAAAATCTGAATATGACAGGGGCAATTCATTGGCTTAACAGCATAATCACGATTTTCTGATCCCGTGGTAAACATCATGGCGCTAAATTTGTCCCAATGACCAGATTTTTCCCAGAGACTGCGATCCACGATTTGAGGTGTACGCACTTCCTGATAATTGTGTTGTTTTAATACTTTTCTGATATATTGTTCAACTTCCTGATAGATGATCCAGCCTTTATCATGCCAGAACACCATACCGGGAGCTTCTTCCTGCATGTGAAACAGATTGAGCTGTTTACCCAGTTTACGATGATCGCGCTTTTCTGCTTCTTCAAGACGATGCAGATAGGCTTTTAGATCTTTTTTATTAGCCCATGCAGTACCATAAATACGCTGCAGCATTTCATTATTATAATCACCACGCCAGTATGCACCAGCCAGTTTCATCAGTTTAAAGGCTTTGATCTTGCCGGTAGATGGTATATGCGGACCGCGACACAGGTCGATGAAATCACCTTGCTGATAGAGAGATAAATCTTCATTGCCTGGAATACCCTCAATAATCTCAGCTTTATAGTCTTCACCCATATCACGAAAGAATTTCAGCGCCTCATCACTAGACTTCACAGAGCGTTTTATTGTCAGGTTTGCTTTGGCCAGTTCAGCCATTTTTTTCTCAATAGCAACCAGATCTTCAGGAGTAAAACTTTCTTCATAGGCAAAGTCATAAAAGAAGCCATTTTCAATCACTGGACCAATAGTAACCTGAGCTTTGGGGAATAATGTTTTAACAGCCTGCGCCAGTAGATGTGCCGTAGAATGACGAATGATCTCCAGACCTTCCGGATCACGCTCTGTAATAATGGCTAATTGCACATCACTATCAATGACATAAGAAGTATCAAGTAAGCGATCGTCTATTTTTCCAGCAATAGCTGCTTTTGCCAGACCAGGGCCGATATCTGCAGCCACCTCATGGATTGAAACAGCAGAGTCAAATTGTCGAGAAGAAGCATCAGGTAGAGTAACTACAGGCATTATTATGAACCAATAAATTTAAATTATTAAAAAAGCCTGTAATTATAGCGCACTATATAAATTGCTTAAAGAGATACTTTAGCTCTTATTTATCAGAGAATATCTAAAAGATATAATCAAAACTAGCAGACAACACATGAACAAAATATGGAAAAAAAGGGACAGATCAAATATAAGCAATTTGCTTTACATTTAGGCACACCTCAACCTCAGAATATTTAAATTCTGAAAAACTGTATTGAGTAGTGA
>JAIVER010000052.1 GCA_023864145.1 Thiohalomonas sp.
TCATGGGCTGTGAGAGTAATTTGCGTCATTGGATAATTTTGAGCTTCTTCTCTATGAAAATCAAGCATTTTCATAGGTCATGGGTATAGTAATAAAAGGTAGAATATTTATACTCATATACTTGGAAATGCAGGTTTTGTAGGGGCGAATGAATTCGATCCTACAAAAAATGCAAAATAAAGTATCTTGGGTATATCAAATAAGGTGGGGTATTTTACCATGTTGGAAAATTTTTTTATCTTTTTTCCATGCCGATAACAAACATTAATAGTGATGGAATAACAAATAAGGTAAACAGGGTAGAAAAAGCCAGACCGCCGGTGATGACACTGCCCAGGCCGCGATAAAACTCTGAGCCCGGGCCGGGTGAAAGAATGAGCGGCATCATGCCGAATATTGAGGTTAAAGAGCTCATAAAAATGGGTCTGAGACGGCTGCGTGTGGATTCAATAATGGCTTCTTTGTGTTCATAGTCTTCATTACGAATAAGATTGAGTGTCTGATGAACGATTAAAATGGCATTGTTCACTACAATGCCCACCAGAATAAGAAAGCCCAGCATGGTTAAGACATCCAGAGCCTGTAAGGCAAGAAAACGGTTGGTGAAGGCCAGACCAATAAAACCGCCTGCAGCGGCCAGGGGCAGGGTAAAGAGAATAATCAGAGGGTAGATAAAGTTGGCAAATAAGGCAGACATTAACAAATAGGTGATGATAATCGCGAGAATCAAATTCATAACCATTGAATCAATGGTTTCACTTAATTTATCTGTGGTTCCGCTTAAAGCAATATTAACTCCGCTTAACTGACCGTCTTGCTCTAATTCAGGAAAAATATCCTGCTGAAGCAATTCCATACCTTCCTGCAACGTCATTTCCTGTGGTGGCGTGACTTCAAGTGTGATGGTGCGCTTACCATTGTAATGGCGAATTTCACTGATACTATTGGTTTGTTGTAATTCAGCCAGTGTATCAAAACCGACCAGATGACCTGAAGGCGTTGCCACCAGAGCGTAATATAAATCTTCAGGAGACTGAATTAATCTTTGATCGGTTTTCAGGATCAGATCAATTTTTTTCACACCATCACTTTTAAACTCACCGATTTTGCGTCCCTGCAGCAGCACATCGGCGATAATACCCAGAGATAGGGAGTCCATTTCCAGTTGCTGTAATTGATCATGATTGGGTTGTAATAAAACTTCCGGATAGAGTAATTCTATGGAGGGAATAGGCCGGATCTGCGCTTTGGGAATGGCTTTTTTTATGGCAGCAAACAATGTCGCCCCGGCATTGGCAATGGTTTCAATTTGTTCACCACTGATATCAACATCAATGGTGCGACCTTTGCCAAGACCCTGTTCAAAAACTCCGGCTTGTTTGGTAATACCAAAAATACCGGGAAAACTATTTACGATGGGGATTAATAAGGGTTTTAATTCCTTCACACGACTATCGTCAGCGGCAATCACACCAAAGATCATAAAATCACCAGAGGCCACATAAAATACTCGTTTTACCGCAGGATAGCCATCAATAGATTGGTTAATATGAGGTTTGATTTGTTGATAGATTTCATCTCCGATGGATTTTTTTTCCTGATAGGAAAGTCCTGGCGGTGGGATCATAATATTAAAAAATAAATTACGATTACCCTGAGGTAAATATTCCATTTTTGGAAATAAACTGTAAGCACTGAGTCCGGAAAGCAGCGTTAAACAAAGAATAGTCAGCAGCCGTTTACTGCGGTTTGCTAAAATACTGCTGATCAGTGCCATAAAAATATCAGAAAACCAGGTGCCGATGCGCACAAAAGGGCTTTTCTTCTTTGCCTTGATATCTCTGTCATTGGGGTGCAGGCGCATCAGTTGCTGCCAAAGCATTGGAATCACCGAAATAGACACTAATAATGAAAAAGAAACAGCGGCAGTCACGGCAATAGCGATGTCTTTAAATAATTGCCCCACTTCATTTTGTAGAAAAATAAGAGGTACGAATACCGCTACTGTGGTTAATGCTGAAGCAATGAGTGCCCCCCAGACTTCATTGGTACCATCATAGGCGGCTTTAAAAAAAGCTTTGCCCATTTTTTTATGACGATCAATATTTTCTAGTACAACAATGGCAGAATCGACTAACATTCCTACTGAAAATGAAATACCGGCAAGAGAAATGGTATTGAGAGAACGCCCCATAAGATGCAGAATAATAAAGGTAGCAATAATTGAGATAGGAATGGCCAGAGCCAGCACCGCAGTTGATGAAATCGTGCGTAAAAAGAGCAGCAGCAGCATAATGGCCAGTGCGCCGCCAATCAAGATATTTTGCTGCACCAGATCAATCGAGCCTTGAATATAGTGACGTTTATCATGCAGCCAGTCAATTTGTAAGCCCATCTCTTTAAGTATAGTGCTGTTTAATTGCTTGACGACTTGTTCAACATTGTTGCTGAGTTCGAGAATATTAGTGTTGTTTTCCGGTTTTACGCCAATGATCAGACCTTTAACACCATCAATCGCTGAAAATGCACGGGGAATCGCATAGCCATAGCCAATGACGGCTATGTCTTTTAATTTGACCTGTCGGTCAGTGTCAGCGATTAGAATCAGTTCACGAATGCTCTGCGTATCACGAAATTGTGCAATCGTTCGAATCCGGTAGTTGCGTCGATCAATATCAATAGAACCGGCAGAAATATCCTGATTATGGCGCTTCACTTTGTGAATAATATCATCAATGGTTAATTTGTATTTCGCCAACAGGTTAAGATCCAGAGTGATCTGCATCTGCTGTTTCGTACCACTGAGCATAAAAAGTTCAGCAACGCCCGGCACCCGTTCATAATGTTCTCTAACCTGATTTTCTAAATAGGTTTTATAAGTATCAATATCATTGGGGTTTTCCGGCAGGGTGCGCAGCATCGTCCATATGACGGGAGATGAACTTTCACCGGTGGCTTTGATAATGGGTTTTTCAACATTGAGTGGATAATTATCGACTTCAGTGAGCTTGTTGCTGACATCCAGCAGTGCTTTTTCAATATTGGTGCCCAGTTTAAAGGTGAGAGTAATGGTACCCAGATTATCCTGAGCTTTTGCCTCATAGATAATTAATCCGGGGGTATTTTTAAGAACCAGTTCCTGTTCTTCAATAATATCCTGTTCTATTTCACGCGGTGAAGCACCCGGCCATGCGGTGACTATGGAGATTTCAGCTTCTGTAACATTGGGGGTTAATTCTAATGGTAATTTTTGCAGAGCCAATAGGCCAAATATAAGGATCAATAAGATTGCAACGGTAATCGTAACGGGCTTGTGTAAGGAATATTTAATAATATCCATGCTTATTTCACTTTCAGTGCTTGCCCGGGAAAAACGCGTTCATTACCCTTAGTGATAACTTTCAGACCGGCCCGCAGCAGTTCTTTTTCATTCTCTTCTCTGGCTGATATTGAAGCCATTGAGCCGCTGTATAAATGAATAATAACAGGAACCATTTTTGCAGTCATTTTTGCCGTATGGTTATCTACAATAAAAATAACATTATTGCCAAAGCGTTTGATAATAGCATCTCTTGGCACAAGAAACCCTTCGCTGCTTTTTCTGGGTAATTTGATTTGTGTTTCCATGCCGTCAAATAAAACAGCATTATCACTGTGCAGTTTTATTTTTAAAGGAAAGGTTCTGCTTTTATTATCACCCTTGATAATAACGCCTTCGATTGTGCCCCTTATGGACTGCTTGCCAGTGTGAACCTGAATTTTTTGCTGCGGCTTAATTTCCAGGGCATAGGAGGCGGGCAGATTGAAAATACTGGTCACCGCCTGAGGATTAACCAGAGTGGCAATTTTTCCCCCTTTATCAACCCACTCGCCCAGCTCAACATAGCGTTCAGTAATGATGCCGGAAAAAGGGGCACTGATAGTATGTTGCTTGCGCTCAATGAACAGCGCTTCTAATTCTGCATTGGAAGAAATAAGTTTTTGCTCGATGCGGATCTTATCATAGTAAATTTCATCGTATTTTTGTTGTGATACATTCTTCTGCCGCACCAGTTTTTTATAGCGTTTTAGATCTTTAGCCAATTTTTCTTCTAATAGCTTTAGTTCTTTGAGTGAGGCTTGCACGGCTTTGATTTTTGAATCCAGAATTTCGTGATCCAGTTCGACCAGTACATCACCTTGCTGAATTTTGTATGTGGTATCAAAATTGACTTTAAGCACCATCCCCTGGGTTTTGGAGGCAAGTAGTGATGATTGTGAAAAATGAATACTGCCAATAAAAACCTGTTCAGTCTGTAGTGTACCAATGCTAATATCTGCTGTTGTCACTAAAGTTTCAGGCGCATCTTGTGCAAAACTATTGGTTAGACTATTTACCAGACAAAGGCATTCTAAAAGGGAAATGAATAGTAGATGTATAAAAGGTAAATGTGTTTTTTTTCCATGAATATCAGGTAGCAACTTCTTCATAACCTATCTCAATTGATTTATACAGGTTTTTATGAATATTGCTGATTAACTGTTTAACGTCAATATTATCATTTTCTTTTTTGGTGACAGCTATTGCCATGGCACAATGAATTTTGAGAAATCCATCTGTTGTTTTGTAGGAACGGTGGTTTAAATCCTGTAATATGCGTTTAAAATTACGGCAGCGAGTATCATCACTGCTATACATTGCAATCAGAAATTCATTTTGGGCGATATGGCCTACTAAATCTATAGGGCGCACCTGATGGCGTATGCGATTAGCGACACTGCTGAGGAGTTCTTCATAAACTAATTGACCATATTGCTTAGATAACTTCTCAATATCGGTAATTTTTAAAATTACAGTGCAGGTTGCTCCTCCGCCCCGGGAGAACGTTTGCTGTAAAAGTGAATCAAGTCGTTTGTCTGTATCTTCGAGACGCCCCAGGCCGGTAATATTATCAACTTTACATTCTCGTTCGAATAATCTTCGTAAGGTTTGAGTGGTTTGTAATAAACTATTCTGCATACTGGCAACACGACCACTTGAATAAATTCTGGCTGCTAATTCAACCTGATTAGGTGGTTTTACAATATAATCATCAACACCTTCTTCAAAAGCAGTACGAATTGAATCAATATCATCTTTGGCTATCAATAAGATAATACCGCTATAATGGTGCAGTTCTTCATCAAGCTGGCGAATTCTTTCTGCTAACTCCAGGCCGTCCATTTCTGGCATAATCCAGTCAGCCAGGACAACATCAACCGGCTGTTCTTTTAAACGGATCAGGGCTTCAGGTGGATTGTTGACTACATCAATAGAGGTATAGCCTTCTTTCTTTAAAGCACGGCGAATAAATTCACAGCTGAATTTCATATCATCAACAACTAAAATGCTGAGTGAATCACGTAACATTTAAACCTCAATCATAGGTAGGTACTTAAGGAATTTATCTTTAAATTTCATATAAATACCTATCCGTTCTATATCAAAGAGCAGCATAAAATGCTGGCTCCAGACCATATTGATGAATGCCTTTCTGCCGGTGACGCTTTGAATGGGCTCGACAAGCATTCTCTTTTAAAAATTCGCAAGCTTCACTCACTCTATTCACTAAAACTTTTCTTCGTTTTTGTACAATAGCTTCCAAAATGCCATACCACCAAACAACGGTGGTTTTAAAAACCGTCATGGTTGACATCTCCACCTTGAATATTTGCTCAATGCTACCGATCATAAATCGCTTTAATGTCATTGATATCAGGCTGGTCCAAATTAATGATTCCTGTAATGAGGCTTTTTCGGTATTAAAAGCATGATAAGCTGTTATGCGATTTACACTCTTTGAACAATAATTCCACTTGCCATCTCATACGATAAATATGAGTCACTTCCAGTGCACTGAATTCTTGTCTGTTTAAATTAGTGATCAGATAAGTATGTCTTTTTTCTTTTGGGCTCCACACAGCAATTAACCGGACAAGCTCACCATTAATTTCAATATCTATATCAACCAGTTGTTTTTTAGGTAACCGAGTCTGAAGCTGGGATAACTGGGGCCGTTTTTTATTAACCAGTCTCTTGCCATCACCTTGAACTGCCTGATGAACCAGTGCTCGTTTTAAGCCTTTGGCTCTTAGGACATAATAACCACCGGCTTCATCCAATTTGAGAATAAAATTACTGGAATAATAGCCTCTGTCAGCCAAAAAGAAGTAGCCCTTTAAATCATCAACCGCTGGCATTTCCGCTCTTTCTGAGAAAGTATCCGGTGTAATCGTGGCTTGTTCAAAACTGCCATTATGCAAATTAATTGTTGCATGAAGTTCTATGGCAGCAGGACTAATTTTGGTGAATCGTCCAGGCCAAATATTTTTTAAACTTTTTTTAACAGAAAATGAACTACCATCCTGTATCAACACTTTGTTAAACTGTGAAAAATGACTATTGTTGTACCTGAGTACATCATTTATCCAGCAGCTAAAAACCTTGTCGGTAACGGCTTTCATCAACTCAGCCAATGCCTCTTTGGATAGCTGATTATGAAACGGTTTGTATTTTACGCTTTGTCCCGTCAGGTGATTAAAATACCTCAGTATATCGGATAAGTACCGCGTGCCTTTTTCTCCAAGCGGACATATCATGCCTATAAGCAGTTGAAATACCGTTACATTCCTTTTCCTTTGAGTAAAGCCCGTTTCTTTTCCCAGTCGATTTAATTTATTTTCGCTTAAGACTTGTTTCAGTTTTTTGATGATTATGGTAATGTTCATTGGAAACTTTTTTGTAATGAAAATAGAGATGTGAGAACTCCTATTTGATCATCAATTGAGCTTCATTTCAACTTCTTAAGATCTTACCTATGAAACCTCAATAGTTAATTTATTGAAACTAATTGAATCTATGCGGGGTCGGAGTCAAATGGCAAAAAGTATAAAATTAATAGTTAAAAGCTCATGCTTTAAGGCATTTGACTCCGACCCCTTCCTCATTATATGTAAATATGTTTAGCATACTATGAGATAATCCTAGTAGCTAAACACATTAATTTTGACCGATTAACTTGTCATATGCCCGAGTCAATTTACTTCGGGCACCATCCACATTAAACATCCAGTTAATCGTCGCTTTCTTCTGGTTTTGTTGTGATTCCCATGCGGCTAATTCACTTATCAGAAATGCTCTATCTTCCATTCGACGATTCAAACACTGTTGATTCATATTACCAATTCCTATCTCAAGTATATTTAACCAACTGGCATGTTTAGGCCTATAATTGAACTCCAGTCGTCGTAGTATTCTACGGGCTTCCTCAGGAGGAAAAGCCTTATATAATGATGCGGGGCGATGTGTACAATAGTCATCCATAACCACTCGAACAACGTCTGCATCTGGGTGGTCTATATCAACTAAATCCCGCATACATTCAGCAAAATCAGATGACTTTTTATATTGAGTCACTTTGCCTTTGTGCCATCCCCGATGGCGATTAAAAAACATAAAAATATTGGCCATGCCCGCACGTTTGTATTCGTAATCTACTTTAGCCTGTTGACCTGGTTTTACGGGTAATAGTTCATTGACATCGCTGACTAATTGTTTCATGGCTTCATCAAAATTAATCACAGGGCGTTTACTATCAGGTGCTTCAGCGTAAATATCCAGCACATGCTCCATTTGAGCCACATACCCTCATTCATACTGGATATACATCACATTTTCTTTTGCCATGCCTTGAGTGCATTATTTTTCAATCGACGACGCACGGTTTCTTTGGAAACTGGCTGACCTTCAGTCAAGGCAATGAGCTCACATCCATCAATAATGATAATATCCATTGACAACGGCCTTCTGGTGGTTCGGAGCAGGCAATAGAAACAAGTAAAGCTTTTCTGTTTGCATCCAGTTTTCTGGGCTGTCCCAGACGTTTTCCTTCTTCTAATGCCGCTTCAAGCCCTTCTTCTACAAAGTCACGTTTTGTTCGATAGGTTGAGCTAGCAACAGACAGTAGTTCAGCGATTTGTTCTTCGTCATTTTGACGACGATCAGGCATGAGCAATATATTGGCTCGTTTGATCATTCTTGCCTTGCCTTTACCTTTTGACGTTAATTCAAGTAAACAGACACGTTCTTCTTCAGTC